>JBEBTR010000005.1:0-52208 GCA_040393725.1 Sphingobacterium endophyticum
TAAACAAATAGTTATCGGCAAGATTCGCCGTGAAGAAGGTCCAGCCACAGGCACAGCAAGCTCAAGCCCTGAATCTACTGAAGAAAAAGAAAATCCTACTGAGGTTAAGGAGATTTTAATTAAGAATGCTTCTACGGATTCTACACCTGTTGTAGAAGATGCGAAGAAGGAAGAAGGGGGATCATCACCTTTAAAAGTAGTTGGAAAGATTGACTTAGAGAGCTTAAAGAGGGGTAAACCTGCGGCAAAAGTTGAGGAGAAAGTAGAGAAGAAAGAAGAAACGGCGTCTAAGGTTGAGGTTAAGAAGGAGGAAGTTCCAGTTGCGAAACCAGTAGAAGAACCAAAGAAAGAAGAAGCTCCTAAAGTTGAGGAGAAGAAGGCAGTTGTAGAGGAGCCGGTAAAACCAACAGCAACTGAACCATCAAAGCCAGTTCAACCTGAAATTCAGCCGGCAGTAAGCGCTCAGGCTACATCATCAGAGAAGACTGAGAAAGTTGAGAAATCAGAAAAGATTGAAAAACAACCTGTAGAGGTGAAAAAAAATATAGAAGTTGAAAAGCCTGCTGTGAAAGCAGAACCAGCTGACGAAGTTATACGCGCTCGTTCAGAAACCTTAAGTGGACCGAAAGTAATTGGTAAGATTCAATTACCAGTTTCCAAGCCACACAAACCAGTTGCTTCTTCATCGAACAATGCTGGTGGGAATCAGGACAATAAGCGTAAGCGTAAGCGTACGAATAAGCCAAATTCTCCACATGGAGGACCAGGTCAAGGTCAAGGACAGCATCAAGGCGGTCATGGACAGAATCAAGGTCAGGGTCAAGGTCAAGGCCAAGGACAGCAAGGGAATAGGCAAGATGGGGGGAATCGTCCAGCACATCAAGGCGGCAATAGGCCAAACCGTGGGAATCATCCTAACAATGATCGTCACGGCAATAATAGAGGTCGTAATGATAGAAATAGAAAGCCAGATACACCAAAAGAGGAGCCAACAGAGAAGGAGATCCAAGATCAAATCAAGGCAACTTTAGCACGATTAAGTGGTGCGGGTAAATCAGGTAAGTTTGCACAACGTGCGAAATTACGTCGTCAGAAGCGAGATGATGTAGCCTTGTCGGCAGAAGAGGCGGCAATGGAACAAGAAGCACAATCAAGGATTTTGCGTGTTACGGAATTCGTTACGGCAAATGAATTGGCAAATTTAATGGATGTTCCAGTAACACAGGTAATTGCTACCTGTATGAGTTTAGGGATGTTTGTTTCGATCAACCAGCGTTTAGATGCTGAGACCTTAGCGATTGTTGCGGATGAGTTTGGGTTCCAAATAGAATTTATTAAGCCTGAGGATGAAGAGACGACTGAGTTAGAGGAGGCAGACAATGAAACGCGTTTGGTTCCAAGAGCTCCAATCGTTACGGTAATGGGTCACGTTGACCATGGTAAGACATCTTTACTAGACTATATCCGTAAGGCAAATGTGACTAAAGGAGAAGCTGGGGGTATTACGCAGCACATTGGTGCGTATGCGGTACAACTAGAAGGGGGTAAGAAAATTACGTTTTTAGATACTCCAGGTCACGAGGCATTTACGGCGATGCGTGCACGTGGTGCTCAAGTTACGGATATCGTTATTATAGTAATTGCAGCGGATGATGCGGTAATGCCTCAGACAAAAGAGGCGATAAACCATGCTATGGCTGCGGGAGTTCCAATCGTATTTGCATTTACGAAAGTAGATAAGCCGGGTGCTAATGCTGATAAAATTCGTGAGCAATTATCGATTATGAACATTTTAGTTGAAGACTGGGGTGGTAAATATCAGGCTCAAGAGATATCGGCGAAAACCGGTGAGAATGTAGATCTATTATTAGAGAAAGTATTATTAGAAGCGGAGTTATTAGAATTACATGCGGACCCTAAAAAGCGAGCGGTAGGTTCAGTAATTGAAGCTGCATTAGATAAAGGTAGAGGTATCGTAACTACGGTATTAGTTCAAGGAGGAACATTGAAGATTGGGGATCCAATTCTTGCGGGATCTTATTCAGGAAAGGTAAAAGCCTTGACGAATGAAAGGGGAGAGCGCGTAAAAGAGGCAGGTCCATCGATGCCAGTTCAGATTTTAGGTATGTCTGGTGCACCAACTGCAGGAGATAAACTTTATGTAATGGAGAGTGAGTCAGAAGCGCGTCAAGTTGCAAATAAACGTTTACAATTACAACGTGAGCAAGGAATGCGTGCGACCAAGCACATTACATTGGATGAAATTGGTAGACGTCTTGCGATTGGAAACTTTAAAGAACTTAATATCATTGTTAAAGGGGATGTTGATGGTTCAATTGAAGCGTTATCCGATTCCTTATTGAAATTATCAACTGATGAGATTCAGGTTAATATTATCCATAAATCTGTAGGTGCGATTTCAGAATCTGATGTTTTATTGGCATCGGCTTCAGATGCAATCATCATTGGTTTCCAAGTACGTCCTACTCAAAATGCTCGTAAATTAGCTGAGAACGAACAGATTGACATTAGATTGTATTCAATCATTTACGATGCAATTGAAGAGATTAAATCGGCGATGGAAGGAATGTTGGCACCAAAACTTGAGGAGAAAATTGTTGCTGAGGTTGAGATCCGTGAAGTATTTAAGATTTCGAAAGTTGGATCTATTGCCGGATGTATGGTATTGGATGGTAAGATCAATCGCAATAATGAAATTCGCATTATTAGAGATGGTGTAGTAATTCATACTGGTAAATTAGCTTCATTGAAACGATTTAAAGATGATGTTAAGGAAGTTTCTCAAGGTTATGAGTGTGGATTAAGTATAGAAAGGTTTAATGATATTCAAGAAAAAGATATTGTTGAAGCGTTCGAACAAGTAGAAGTAAAACGTAAACTTTAATTGGGTTTACTCCAAAATAGAAAGAGGTTTAGTCCATGGCTAAACCTCTTTTTTTATTAAAAAATTAGATAAGTCATTGACTCTTTCTATTTGACAAATCTCTTTCAAGATGGTATCTTTAGCGCTATGTATACATTTAGGATTTCAGAAATAATTAAACAGCCTAATCATAATATTTCCATTCGATTTGAGGATAAAAGCAATAGATTTCCGGTCTACAAGGCTGGACAATTTTTAACCTTATCATTTGAATTTGGGGATCGAGAGGTTAGACGTTCCTATTCATTTTCAAGTTCACCAGATGTTAATGAACCATATGAAATAACAGTTAAGCGGGTTGACAATGGTGAAATCTCTAGATTATTACATCATAGGACAGCTGTTGGGGATGAAATCCAAGTGATGGATCCACAGGGTCTTTTTACTTATGAGCCCAATGATGAACATAAGAGTACGATATTTTTGTTTGGAGCAGGGGTTGGTGTAACACCACTATATAGCATATTAAAGTCAGCATTAGTTGGAGAAAAAAACAGTAAAGTTGTTTTAGTTTATAGTAATAGTTCCAAGGAACAGACTATATTCTATGAAGACCTTGTTAAATGGCAAGAGGAATTCCCAGATCGATTGCAGATTGAATTTATATGGTCGAATACTAAGAATTTATTGAAAGCTAGGTTAAATAGGGATTATATTATTAGTTTAGTTAATTCTGAGCTGAATGGTTCAAAGGATGCAGTATTTTATACATGTGGGCCATTATTTTATATGGACTTAGTAAGATTTACATTACTAGGGATGGGTTTTCCGGAAGATTCTATAAAAAGAGAGACCTTTCATTTTCCAGAAGAGGAAGAGGATGAGGATGAGAAGGAGGAGGAAGCAGTAGATGAAACAAGTTATGAAATCGTACTTAAATTTCAAGGAGTTGATTATCCTTTGACCATTCCATATAATAAAACCATATTAGATGTTGGATTAGCGAATAAATTGAAACTTCCATATTCCTGTAAATCGGGTATGTGCAGTACTTGCATATCTCAAGTTACGAATGGATCGGTAAGGATGGATTATAATGAGGTATTAACGGACCGGGAAGTTGAAAATGGGAGGTGCCTGATTTGTACTTCACATCCCTTAGAAAATGGAACGACTGTAGAAGTATTTTAAAAGAATGAAAAGATATTTATTGATTTTAATATTAATTTTTGTTTCCATTGCGGGGCATGGACAGGATACATATAAAATTACGTACCATTATTTTAGGGATGGTGCGATGATTAAACAAGATCCTGTTGTTGTTTATGCAAGTGAAGGCCGGTCAATTATTACTAAAGAAAGCATGATCTCTGGGAGTCCTAGATATCCTATCGAAGTTTCAAGTTTTGATTATGTTCATAAATTGGTTTATCGTATCTCCTATTTGTCAGATTCCAGAATAATTCAAGCCGTTGATAGTAATACCTTACATCGATATGAATATCAAGAAGATGGAGAAGGGAAAGAGATCTTGAAGTACAAGACTAAAAGAGCCGTTACTTCGGTAAATTCTAACAAAATTGAGTTATTATATACCAATGATATCAATTTAACAGCAGCACCAAATGATTTGGGGCAAACTTTGGGATTAGTATTAGAATATAGGAGAAATGGGAATTCTGGTCTAGTTGTTTCGTCTATAGAAAAGTTGAAAGGATGGCCAAAAGAATTGCCTACTATTAACAAGTCTAAATTATTGGACGAGCTTAGTTATCGAGATCTTTTATGGAAAAGCAAGTTTATTCAGGTACCTATATTTGAGGATGAACAGATTTGTTATCAACCAGGGATAAAATCGGATTCGATATTGAGATTTGCAGAAGGCACAGTAATATTAAAAAAAGTGAGGGTTCCAGAAGTTGAGAAAGGGAGTCAGGCGTTCATTGAGTTAATTGAGAAATCAAATGGAGATGCTTATGATCGTACAGGGTCTGTTTTTATTATTTCCGAAGATCAGGCGACCAGCTTTTTAGATGGAATGCAAAAAGGGATGGAGACCTTGCCGATGTATGTTGATTCAAGTGGGAATAAATATCCTGGGATGGTTCGTACGGAAGGCTTTTCTCCAATATTAGAGCTGATGAGGTTTTTTACTCCATTTGGGGTTTCTCATTTTAATGATCGTTTGACGTTAAAAGGAAAAACATGGCAGGACAGTGTGATTTACAGGCAAGATGTTTCTGAGTTTCTATCAGTTTTGTCAGGGAAAGAAGTTTATATAGGCACCTATATAGGTAATTATGATAAAGGAGGGCATAGAGTAAGCTTAGAGCTTAGCATCCATCCAGGGGGTTCAAATTATTCAGAAGGAATGGCGATTATGCCATTATTCAACACAACCAATGTGATGGAAATGGCGGGACAAACCTATCCGACGATGTTTTCTAGTGAGAAAGGGTTAGAGTTTAAGTTTACACTTGCAGAAAAAATGAAAGGTGTTAAATTACGCTATATAACTACAGGACATGGAGGATGGGGTAATGGGGATGAATTTGTACCGAAACCCAATAGTATTTTTATTGACGGTGAATTGAAAGCACAGTTTACACCATGGCGATTAGATTGCGGAAGTTATCGATTATATAATCCAGTAAGTGGGAATTTTGACAATGGACTTTCTTCTTCAGATCTTAGTCGTTCGAATTGGTGCCCAGGGACGATTACCAATCCAGTATTTATAGAATTAGGTGATTTATCAGCAGGGGAGCATATAATACGTGTGAGAATACCACAAGGTCCAAAGGAAGGTGAGAGCATTAGTTTTTGGAATGTAAGTGGAGCATTATTATATCAATAGCGAAATCAGGACTTATTTCCAATTGGTTTATTTGCAAGCGGTAAATTACAGTTTAAATTTTTATTTAATTCTTGAATAAAACCATCTGAAAGAAGTTCAGTTTCTTGATCTATTTTTTGATGAATAAAGAAATAAGCTTGATGTAATCCATCTTGTTTCCATTCTTTTAATTTATTCACCCATTGTTTGAGTCTTAATTTGTCAATATCATCTGTGGATGATACAAAACGAATGAAAGCAATTGGGGTTGTCAATCTAAAATTCAACATATCTCTGCGAGCAGGAGTATCGACAATAATGTTGGCAGTATTTGTTTCCGAAAGTAATTCCAAGTATTCCTTTAGGACATGAGGGTCATTAAACCATTCTTCATTTCTTACTTCCATTGCTAATGGATATCCTTTTGGGAATCTTTTAAGAAATCCTTGCAATCTATCGAAAGCTTTAGGTTTAAAGTTTTCTGGCATTTGGACAAATCCCATTCCCAATTTTTCTTCAAATAAAATTGTAGAGTCCACAAATGCGGCCACTTTTTCATCCGTATTGTTCAATCTTGAATAATGGCTAATGCTATTGGTGAATTTTGGGCAAAATTTAAAGTTGTCAGCTGTACGGTTTTTCCAGGTTAAAACTTGCTCTTTGCTAGGAGATCTGTAAAATGTACCATTGAATTCAATTGCATTAAATTTGTTGGAATAATAAAAAAGTTCATCTTTAGTGCCACGCGGATAAAATCCCTTTAGGTCAGCTTTAGACCATTTAGGATATCCAACATAGAGTTCAAAATCCTGTTGACCTTTATTATTATTCAATAGAATCTTGGTTTGTTGAGGAGTTTGAGGTAATGAAAAATCAATTGTAGAAGGGTCTAATACTTTTCCGAATTTCATAATATTTATTTAGGAGAATTCAATTGCCTTATTTACAGGAAAAGCCATTTCTGAAATTCAGGAATGGCTTTTCTAAAATTATACTTTCATTTATTTCAAGACATGTTTAACACCTTTGAAAGTCATTTTGACTGGTTGTATGTTTCCATTTTTATCAAAGATCATTTCATCAATACAAGTTTCTCTTTCAAAAGATTGTTCTTTGTCTAGGGGTCTTCTGTGATAAACGATATAATATTTATCCTGATTTGGTATTTTAATAACGGAATGGTGGCCAGCTCCTTTTGCAACGTTAGGGTCTTTTTCTAAGATAGTTCCAATTCTTTTAAAAGGTCCGAGGGGGTTATCGGCAATAGCATAAGCTACTTTATAATCAGGTCCAGTCCAACCGCCTTCAGACCACATGAAATAGTATTTTCCATCTTTGATAAACATTGTTGGGCCTTCCACATAATTTTCAGGGGTAACTTCTTTATAGATAGTTCCGTCATCAAAAGGGACGAGGCTTTTAAAGTCATTACTTAGCTTTACAACATTACAGTGTCCCCAACCCCCGTAGAACATATAATGTTGACCATCTTTATCTTTAAAAACATATTGATCAATAGGTTGAGCACCATTTACAATATCATTAATCAATGGTTTTCCTAATAAGTCTTTATAAGGTCCTTCAGGTTTATCGGCAACAGCAACACCAATGCCACCAATTTCACCTTCGTGAACATCATTAGCAGCAAAGAAGAAATAGTATTTACCATCTTTTTCAATAACACTAGGAGCCCACATCGCTTTATCTGCCCATTTTACTTCGTTATTATCAATTATCTTAGGATGTTTTTTCCAGTTTACTAGATCTTTAGATGAGAAAGCGTCAAAATGGGTTTGTTGTTCATATGGTGCTGAATAAGTTGGGAAGATCCAATATTCATTATTGTAGATTATTGCTTCAGGGTCAGCGTACCAACCTTTGAACACAGGATTTTGCTGAGCATTTAAGTTTGTTGAAATCATTAAACATAAGGAAGTCAAAGCTCCAAAAAAGTTTTTCATTTGAATTTGGTTTAAGAGTTTTCAAAATAGCAAATTAGAAGGTTAAAAGCAATAGATCTAATAGGTTTTAGCTAATTGAATAACAAAAAAGGTACAACAATTGTTATACCTTTTAGTAAAAACTATATTAACTAAACCTTATGAAATGTTTTATTTTCCAGGATAAGTAACGGTTACATTACTAATTTTCCAGCCATCTTTGCTGTTGCAAAGCGTTACGTAGTCGTATCTATCAAAGTTTTTGAATCGAGTAGTTACTTTCACTATACTGCAATCATTATTTTTTTCGACGAAAGAATAGTCCGTATCGGCATTTAATTTTACTCCTTTATTGTTTTTAAGATATTTTACGAGACTAGACCGGTAGATTATTTCATTTTTACCATTGTTTGGCGTTGAGTATTTAAAATCTTCTGTGAAAAGATGGTCAACTAAATCTGTTTCGCCATTATTAGTGGCATCGATATATTGATCAATAATTGATTCTACCTTTACAAATTTTACAGGTTCGGGTAATTTTTCGGCAAATACGAATGAACTTACCAAAGTGAATACTGTTGTTGCGATTAGAGAGATTAACGTTTTCATGATTTATATTTTTTAGTGATTGATTATGTAATTGTTTGATTCAAAGGTAGATTGAAAAGGTAATCGTGAACAGAGAGAATAGGCGGGGATAATTGAAAAGTCGGCGAATCCAATGATAAATTCGGTAAAAAAAATAATGGAAATGATTTTTCGGTGAAATTGAAGATTTAATATGCTTTTAGGGCAGTAGTTATGATAAATAAAAAAGCTGCTTAATAATAAGCAGCTTAATTGCAATTCAAAGGTAGTGTGATATTTTTATCCGATTTTAAAGGAGGTCATTGTAAGAGCACCAGCAACTGCGGCGTCATTAAAGATTTGGAGATCTTCATTTTTATCTTGTAATGCCAATGCATAAATCATAGGCAAGTAATGTTCTGGAGTTGGAATAGCCATTTGAAATGCGGTTCCTTGATTTTGAAAATCTATCAAAGGTTTGTGATTTCTGTCAAGGATGTATTCTTTCATTTTTTCGTTAGCTTCTTTTGCCCAGTCAAATGCAAATCCTACGGTATTTAAATGTTTCCAAGAAACCATTCTTAGATTATGAACATTATTACCAGATCCGATGATCAGCACACCTTTTTTTCTTAGGGTACTTAATTCTTTAGCTAAGGCATAATGATCAGCGGGAGGCATACTATAATCAATACTCATTTGAATAATCGGTACATCTGCATTAGGATAGAGGTGTTTAACTACGGACCAGGAGCCATGGTCGAGTCCCCATTTATCATCAAGATGTACATCTTTACTTGAGATCAATTGTTTGACGGCCGTTGCAAGTTCAGGAGATCCAGGGGCAGGGTATTGCACATCGAATAATTCTTGAGGAAAGCCGCCAAAATCATGAATAGTAGTTGGGTTTTCCATAGCGGTTACAAAAGTTCCTTTTGTTTCCCAGTGCGCCGAAATAACGAGAATTGCTGTAGGTTTTTCTATTTCTTTACTTACATTTTTAAATCCTTGTACAAATTCATTGTCTTCAATAGCGTTCATAGGGCTACCGTGCCCTAGGAATAGGACGGGCATGTTATTCGTACTATTAAGTCCATCAATAAATCTATTAAGGGCATTCAATTTAACAGCTGCACCAGCTAATGGTAAGGTTGCGGCTGCTGCTAAAAATTGTTTTCTTGTCATATCATCCATTATAAATTCCTTTCCAATTTATAATACAAATATCGACAGGAAGAGCATTGTGGAGGTATGAATATCTGGAAGAAAGATATAGAAATTAGGAAATCAATTTATTCATTTCATTTCGGAAATCAGAAGGCGTTATTCCGGATTTTTTTTTGAAGACGCTTGTAAAATAAGCTTTATCGGTATATCCTAGTTCAAAACCTATTTCAGAAATTGTTTTATTAGTTTTTAGGAGTAGATTTTTGGCTTCGATAAGTTTTCTAGTTTCAATAATTTCAGATACAGATTGTTGAAGAATGCTTTGGGTGATAGAATTAAGGTTTCTCGCGCTCATAAATAATTTTTCAGCGTAATAATTTACACCTTCAGGTCTTTTGAAGTTTTCTTCAAGGATATTAAGAAAGTTTTTAAAGGTAATATCTTGATTTTTGTAAAGGTTTAAATGGTCGGGATTTATTTTTTTACGTTCAGATTCGATCATTGCAAATAAAGTATTTAACAATTCTCTCACAACAGATAATTCAGGTTTATCCTGTTTCATTTCATCGTTAATAATTTGACAGATTTGATTGATTCGATCAAAACAACGATCCTTTTTAAGATTTATATTGGCGGCATCATGGTAGTAGCCATAAAGGTTGAATGTTGTTTCAGGGATGAATTCACTTTTAAATCTGATTACCCAAAAATCACATTCACCATTTTCTAGCATGGGAAGGACGCGATGTATTTTACCTCTGCTTACGAAACAAATAAATGGAGCAGAATAGGTTTCAGATTTGAAATCTATAAAATGTTCTATTTTTCCCTTTATCCCAATAATAAGTTCTTCAAATTGGTGGTTATGAGGTTCGTTAATTTGAGATTGAATATAAAGAGCTTCTTTGTTATCAACTTTGTATATTTTAAAAAGGCTTTCCATAGTTGGATTATTGTAATTAATGTTTTGTAAGGAATTTGAAGTTGTTAGATATATTTCACTGATAATTTTATTAAAAATATACAAGATTGATGGTTTGTTTTGATATTTTTTAAAAAATATGAATTCAAAAGATGTAATATGAGCTGAGGAAGGTTTTTTGCGACTGAAAATGCTATATTTTTCGATTAAAATAGTTAAAAAACACAAAACATATGTGTATTTGTAAAATTATGTTTGTTTTTAAGCTTGTTTATTTATAAAAAATGTATGTAAATCATGTTTTTTATGAATAAAAATCAAAAATATTTCATTTTTATTTTGATAAATGTAATAAAAATGTATTTTTGCTATATAAAAAATAGACAAATATGGTTTTATCAGGTAAAAAATCTTATATCCCATTAGTTTTTATGGGAATTCTTGTAATAATATCACTATTATTTACAAAATCACCTCAAATTCATTCAGGATCTGAGTATAATTATGCAGATGTTGCATGGATGTTGACATCTACCGCATTGGTTTTAATTATGACACCAGGATTAGCATATTTTTATGGTGGAATGGTTAAAAAGAAGAATGTAATTTCAACGATGTTACAGAGTTTTATCTGTATGGCTGTAGTTGCAGTTTTGTGGGTTGTATTTGGATTTAGTTTAGTATTTGGGGAATCAGTTGGAGGGATTATAGGAAATCCGAGCACGTATTTTATGTTTAATAATGTTTTAGAACGCGGGCCATGGGATGGGGCACCGACAATTCCATTTGCATTATTTGCAATTTATCAATTAAAATTTGCGATTATCACCCCAGCACTTATTACAGGAGCATTTGCAGAGCGGATACGATTTACCTCCTATGTATTATTTATATGTTTATTTTTTGTTTTTATCTATGCCCCATTAGCACATGCAACCTGGCATCCGGACGGTGTATTGTTTAAGATGGGTGTTTTAGATTTTGCGGGAGGAACCGTTGTTCATATGTCAGCTGGACTGACGGCATTAGCCTCGGCTCTTTACCTCAAGAAGGGTAAGGATATGCATACTCATACCCCAGCACGAATTACGTATGTTTTATTAGGTACGGGTCTATTATGGTTCGGCTGGATAGGTTTTAATGCAGGGTCTGCATTTTCAGCTTCAGAATTAGCGGCAACAGCTTTGATTACAACCTCGACAGCATCAGGAGCTGCAGCATTAACATATATATTCTTTGATGCTTCAAAAGGAGTTAAGCCATCAGCAATGGGTGTTTGTATAGGCGCCGTTGTCGGTTTAGTAGCCATTACACCAGCTGCGGGCTTTGTCACAGTTGGACATTCACTCGTTATAGGAGCAGTAGCTGCCATAATTAGTAGAGTAGTAATTGCGTGGAGAACACGATCAAGGATCGATGATACTTTGGATGTTTTTCCGAGCCATGGTGTAGGTGGTATGGTAGGTATGATCCTAACTGGAGTTTTTGCTACAGGTACTATAAATTCAGTTGTTGTTGATAATGGTTTATTTTATGGAGAATGGAAATTATTTTCTGCCCATATCATAGGGTTGATTGGAGCAACGATTTTTATTCTGATTGTAGCATTTATTTTATTAAAATTAACAGATTTAGTGAGCCCATTACGCGTGTCAGAAGCGGAAGAAGAAGTAGGATTGGACATTTCACAGCATGGGGAAAAACTTTGACCTTTATTAACTCCTTAATAACCTAAATTATGCCTGGCTTTTTAACCGAGAGCCAGGTTTTTTTATTTCGTAAAAACTTTTTAGTCCTTAAAATGGTTTATTATATAAATCAACGTGTCAAGCATATGAATAAGATTAAACTATTAGTTTCAGGAATTTTTGCCATGGGATTAATTACTATGATAAGTTGTACGAATAATAGCGATAATAAGGAAACAGATGCTGAAGAGCTACCCAATCCACAAGAGGGAGGGGACCAAGAGCGCTATAACATTAATGCACCAGATGAAGAAGTGATTAAGCTTGATTCGACTGCTGCAGATACAACAATCACACCTCCAGCCCAATAATCACATTCTTTTATATTTTTGTTAGTCAAAAGCCTGTTTTTTTTAGATTCAGGCTTTTTTAATTTCCTAATATTATTATGGAGTTTTAGTATATTTACGAAAAAATCGTAGTATGATTCGAATCTGTCTTTTTATAGCAGCTATATTAATATCAAATCAAATAATTGCTCAGCATATTATTGAGGGCAGGGTTATCAATTCAGATGATCGTAGTCCAATCTTTGGCGCATCCATATATATCAATAATTCGTCCTTGGGCACAAGTTCAAATAAGGAAGGATATTTTAAAATAAGTTCTCCTAATCGTATTGTTGAAATAGTTGTCAGCAATATGGGATTTGACAAACGTGTATTAGAGGTTCAGCTGCCATTGGAGCATGAGTTGGTCATAGGGATAAAAGAAAAATCTACAGCTATTGAGGAGGTTGTTGTCAGTAATTATCTAAAGGATGGATGGAAGGAATGGGGTAATTTTTTTATTGAGAATTTAATTGGGGTAGGAGATTTTGCAGAAGACTGTAAAATTCTGAATCATGAAGTTGTTAAATTTCGATTTGACAAGAAGTCTAATGTACTAACTGCCATCTGTACTGAACCGCTCAAAATATTAAATGAGGCGCTAGGTTATGAATTAACCTACGATTTGGGCAGTTTTAGGATGGAATTCGGGACTAGGATGTTTTTTTTCGAGGGCTATGCGTTTTTTAAGGATATAGGAAAAGGACGATCAAAGTATAAAAAAAACAGGCAAGTATCCTATCAATTATCGATGAATAGATTTGTTAGTAGCACCTATCATAATGAATGGGAAAAGGATGGATATGTTGTCAGGAAATTGGTTAAAAAGGACAATGAGGTACGAATAGAAGCCAGGCAAAAACATAAAGCAATCATGGATACGATTCAAAAGAAATATCGTGGAAATTGGAATTTATTTTATGCCTCTCAGAAAGAGATCACTGTAGATAAAATGAACAGCATTCAGAAGCAGATGTCACAACCGGAGAAAATCAGTTATTTAATGGGGATTATGAAGCCCGAAGAAATCATCGTGGAGGAGGATTACTCAAAGAATTTAAAGAGATTGAATTATTCTGATTTTCTATATATTATATATCCGGCCTATTTTTCAGAATCCAAGAATAAGATATTACAAAGAGCAGCTACCCAAGTTTCGGAGCTTTCGATATTAGGAAATGAAGGGATAATAATTGAGCCTCAAGGAGGATATTTTCCTACTGCAAATTGGATTTTAAGTGGTTATGCCGTAGGTTACTCAAAGTTGGCCTATTTACTGCCGTTGGATTATATTCCTTCAGAATAAAAAGGAGGAAATCCTTTATGGTAAATATAATTCTATTAATTTTATCGGTACTAAAGATTAATAGGAGATTAAGGTGCCATTAAATAAAATGATATGATTATCCTTGGCTGTATTTTAGCGATTATTGTGGGCATAACATTAGGGTTAATAGGTAGTGGAGGAACTATATTAACGGTACCGATATTAGTCTACATTATGGGAGTAGATCCTGTTTTGTCCACCACTTATTCATTATTTGCAATCGGTATTACGTCGTTAATTGGAGCAATCCGTGGAATAGTCAAAGAAGAGGCGGATCTTCCTAAGGTTTTAAGTTTTGGGATTCCCTCCCTAATTGTTGTTTTTATTACCAGGTTATTTATATTGCCGTTAGTACCTGAAGTTATCCAAATAGCTGGCTTTAGTTTTCATCAAAATGTCCTTTTGATGATATTATTTTCATTTGTGATGATTGCTTCATCATTAAGTATGATAAGAAGTGGTAAGCATGATTTGGAAATTCCCCGTGAAAATTTAAGGATTCCAATTGAGATTGTTGTTTTACAAGGAGCGATTGTCGGACTCATTACAGGACTAGTTGGTGCTGGGGGAGGTTTCTTGATTATACCAGCCTTGGTTAATTTCTACAGGCTTCCCATGCGCCGAGCAGTTGCCACTTCCTTGATAATTATATCAATAAATTCATTTTTTGGCGTTATGGGCGACATAGAGAAATTTGAAATCTTTGATTGGAATCTATTGCTATTGTACACGGGGGGGACGGTTTTGGGAATATTTATAGGATTTTATTTGGCGGAAAAGATTCCAAACAAATTATTGAAAATAGGTTTTGGATATATGATCCTATTCGTTGGTCTTTATATCCTTATAAAGGAAACCTTAATGAGATAATTAATAAAAAGACTGATTCCCTACTGATATTAAAAGAATAATATAAATAAAATTTTGTTTACAAATACTAAATAATGAAAACAATTCATTATAAACCTGTATATTGTAATCCAGAAATGGAGAATTTATAGAAAGGAATTCTCTATGGTCAACTAAACTATTTAAGATGATAATCAATAAACCACGTTGGGTAATTTTACTTGCCCTTAGTAGCACATTATTAAATTTTACACCAGGATTTTCGCAGTCAAAACCAGCGCTTCCGGAGACATTTGTAGAGCTAGCAGATCCAACTGGAGATATTAATTCAGATTGGTCGAAAGTTGGGTCAGGTTTACAAAGTTCCTTTGTAACAGTAGATAAGCGATTTGCAAAATCTTTGGCTCCAGAAATTGTAAAACAAAATAGGGTTCTTATAAAAGGTTGGAAAGGGGAAAAGTTATCTGCTCAGGTTCTGCTATGGTCAAAGACTGAAGTAGAAGATGTAAAGGTTGGAATTTCGGACTTGGTTTCAAAAGATAAGGCGAAGATATTAAATTCTTCGACAAAAGCTAGGTTTGTTAGGTACGTAATGACAGATGAGTTTGCAGGGGGATGTGGTCATCGAAAACCTGAAGATTTTGCCTCGTCATTATCAGCAGATATGCTTGATAATTTAAAATCATTTAATATTTCCGGCAAAACAGCACGACCTGTATGGATAAGTGTTGATATACCTTCGGATGCGAAAGCTGGGAATTACATAGGTGAAATCTCGATAACAGGAAAAGGACAAAAAACTGAGAAGTTAGCATTGGAGGTTGAAGTAATTAATCAAATTCTTCCAAAATCCTCTGAATGGACGTATCATTTAGATCAATGGCAACATCCATCATCAGTTGCTCGGGTTGAAGGATTAGAAATGTGGAGTGATGCACATTTCGAAGCGATGAAGCCAGTAATGAAGTTATTAGCAGATGCGGGTCAAAAGGTTATAACTACTACACTTAATAAAGATCCTTGGAATATTCAGACCTATGATCCATATGCCGATATGATTAGTTGGACGAAAAATACAGATGGAAGTTGGACGTATGACTATAAGGTATTTGATAAGTGGGTGGAGTTTATGATGGATTTAGGAGTTGAGGATATGATTAATTGTTATTCAATAATTCCATGGAATAATGAAATACACTATAAAGATTCATCCAAGAATTCAATGGTTAATGTCGTTGCAAAACCAGGCACGGCGATTTTTGAAGAGCTTTGGACACCTTTTTTAAAGGATTTTGTAAAGCATCTAGACTCCAAGGGCTGGTTAGAAAAAACGAACATTGCTATGGATGAACGAGAACGCGAGCAAATGGATGCAGCAATTGCCTTACTAGAGAAAGTTGCTCCAAAGATTGGTATTTCGTATGCTGACAATCAGAAAACCTATCAGCGATTTCCAAATTCAGAAGATATCAGTATTTCAGTTGGTCATCCATATTCCAAGGAAGATATTATTTCCAGGAAGGAAAGGGGATTAAATAGCACATTTTATATATGTTGTTCGGATGGGTTTCCAAATCAGTTTACATTTTCAGAACCGGCAGAATCGACATACTTAGGTTGGTATGCTTTAGCGACAGGCTTTGATGGGATGTTGAGATGGGCTTATAATTCATGGGTTGAAAATCCATTACAAGATTCAAGGTTCAGGACATGGCCAGCAGGAGATACTTACATAGTTTATCCGAAAGGTAGGTCATCGATTCGTTATGAAAGAATGCTTGAAGGCATTCAAGACTATGAAAAGGCAAGAATTGTATTAAAAGCATTAAAGGAAAAGAATGACCAGAAAAATCTAGAACTATTTCAATCCGCTATCCACAAAATGGAGGCTAACCAGAGGTTTGATGGTTGGAATGAAGATTTGAACGAAGCTAAAGAATTACTTAACAATATTTCAAGAACTCTTTAAATAAGAGGTTATTAACTGATTTAGGGCAGGTCAAATTTATCTGCCCTTTTTTATAAAAGAAACATATGAGAATCAACCCTAAACTATTCCTAATTACATTATTCTCAATTGCCTTCAACCAATTTTGTTCAGCCCAAGAGGGAAATCCGAAGGTAGATTGGTTAATCGATTCAAAAGGATTCGAGGCAACAATCAATGATAACGGTTCAGAAATTTCATTAACAAATGGTTTAATTCAACGAACATTTAAAAAGGCAGATAATCTAGTCTGTTATGATTATCGAAATCTTAGCAATGGTCAGCAATTAATCAGATCTGTTGAGCCAGAAGCCTATGTTAATATCAATGGTAAGGAATATGAAGTTGGAGGGTTAAAAGGTCAAAAGGAAAAGGCATATTTATTAAACGAATGGTTGTCTGATTTTAAGGCCAATCCAGATGCTTTTACATTTAGAGCATCAAAAATAGTTCCTTTAGAGGCTTCATTAACGGCTAAAGGTGCGTTTTGGTCAAGTTCAAAGGAATCGGCAGGAGGAAAGGGTTTGGTCTTGGAATTCATTCATTCGGCTTTGAAAGGCATTGTCATAGAGGTTCATTATGAAATTTATGATGGATTACCAGTTTTACGTAAATGGGTAGAGGTAGTTAATGAAAGTGGAAGAGCAATACAAGTTAATAGAGTTGTCAATGAGGTTCTTTCATTAGTAGAAGGCGAGTCTGCAGTTGTTGGCAGCAAAGATGATATGTTAAAGCAGTCTGGGATTTATTTCGAGACCAATTATGCATTTAACAATGCTATGAAATACAGGCTTTCAGATCAGACCTTACATTGGGAGACAGATTCTTCATATACATCACAAGTAAATTATGATTTAACGACACCTGCGAAAGCATTAATTTATCCGAAAGATGTTTCAAAGATAAATATATCTCCAAAAGGGAGATTTACCTCGGTGAAGACCTTTGAGCTATTACATGATAGTGAAGATCATGAAAGGCGCGGGTTAGCGATTCGGAAAATGTATAGAAGGTTGACACCATGGACAAATGCCAATCCAATATTTATGCATTTGGTAAGCAAAAATAGGGAAGAGGTAATTACAGCGATAGATCAATGTGCAGCAACTGGTTATGAGGCAGTAATTTTGAGTTTTGGGAGTCATTTAAGGATGGAATTAAATACTCCGGAAAACCATAAGGAATGGAAATCATTAGCAGACTATGCAAAATCTAAGGGAATAAAATTAGGGGGCTATACCTTATTTAGTTCTAGGACAATTAATGCAGAAACGGATGTTATAAATCCCAAAACGGGAAAACCGGGAGGGGCATTTTTTGGTAATGCACCATGTTTTGGTAGTCAATGGGGTTTGGATTATGCAAAAGCGATTAAGGATTTTTTCCGGAATACAGGATTTAGCATTTTGGAAATGGACGGTCCCTATCCAGGAGATGTCTGTGCATCACATGATCATCCTGGGCATGAAGGATTAGAGGATTCTCAATGGGCACAAATGGAAATTCAGAAATCGATCTTTCATGAATTGAATAATATGGGAGTATACATCAATGCTCCAGACTGGTACTTTTTAGACGGGACCAACAAAATTGCGTTAGGCTATAGGGAGGTTAATTTTTCCTTAAGTAGAGATCAGCAGAAAATTTTAAATCGCCAGAATATATATGACGGTACATGGGAGAAAACACCATCCATGGGTTGGGGTTTTGTTCCACTGACGGCCTATCATGGTGGAGGAGCGGATGCGGTTTTGGAGCCATTAAATGATCACATTGATGATTATAAGCAGTTGATGATGCAGTATTATGGGGCAGGAATTCAAGCATGTTATCGTGGCCCGAGACTCTACGATACGGAAAAAACAAAGTCTACAGTAATTGAAGTTATAGATTGGTATAAAAAATATAGAGATATTTTGAATCAAGATATTATACATCTACGAAGAGCAGATGGGCGAGATTGGGATGGAATACTACATGTTGATCCGGCTGGAAAAGAAAAAGGATTGGGGATGATTTATAATCCTACTGATAAGGAGATGAATATTACAATTGAATTACCAGTTTATTACACTGGTTTAAGCGATGAAGTAAATGTTTCATTTGAGGAAAAGAATAGTTTGAAATATGAGATAACAAGGGATTATAAAATAAATCTTCCCGTCAAGATTCCTGCGAAAGGTTATACATGGTTTACCTTAAAATAATTAAAGAAGGTGATTCTATTTTGGAGTCACCTTTTTTTATAACGGTATGGATGCTTTTTATTCAGAGCATAAATTAGTTTTATAAATATATTTTGAAGAATGTTTTAGATATATTTGAAGATAACATTATCGATTTAGTTGCATATAAACCCAAAAATTAAATAAGATTCTTTGAAAATGATAAATATTAAATGTAAGAAGTTTGCTAGTATTTTTATGCTGAGCATATTACCTATGATAGGTTTTTCCCAACAAACTAATTTGAGTCAATATGTAAAGCCATTAATTGGTACAGCAAAGATGGGGCATACCTTTCCTGGAGCAACAGTTCCGTTTGGGTCTGTTCAATTGAGTCCTGAAACAGATACCATCCCATATGCAGTTAATGGAAAATATACTGGAGATGTTTATAAATATTGTGCAGGGTATCAATATGATGATCCGACGATAGTAGGGTTTAGCCATACACATTTTTCAGGGACAGGTCATTCCGATTTAGGGGATATACTAGTCATGCCAACCCAAGGGAAAGTTCAACTAAACCCAGGTACAAAGGACCATCCGGAGAATGGATATCGATCCAAATATAGTCATGATAATGAGGTTTCGGAGGCGAATTATTATAGTGTTAAGCTTGATGAGCATAATATAAAGGCGGAACTAACGACGACTACACGAGTTGGAATGCATCGATATACTTTTCCTGCATCAGACCAATCACATTTAATTTTAGACCTTACGTCTGGGATTTATAATTATGAGGGAAAGAATGTATGGACTTTTGTGAGAGTGATAAATGATTCAACGATAACTGGGTATCGGCAAACCAATGGGTGGGCAAGAACAAGAACAGTGTACTTTGCGATTAAAACGTCAAAACCATTTAAGAATTATGGGGCAAAATATTTAGATAAGGATGTTCAGTATAAGGGATTTTGGAGGAAATTTGATCAAGAGAATAATTTTCCAGAATTGGCTGCGCATAACATTAGGATGCATTTAGATTTTGACACCAAAGAAGGCGAGCAAATTGGTTTGAAAGTGGCATTAAGTCCAGTTAGTATGAAAAATGCATTATCAAACATGGAGGTTGAGACAGCGGATTGGAACTTTGATAGGATTGTTTCCAAAGGGAAAGAGGAGTGGAATAAAGAATTAAATAAGTTTAAAGTAGAAATGCTGAACAAGGAAGACTTGGTTAATTTTTATACTTCAGTTTATCATGCTAATTTAATGCCAACGGTTTATATGGATTTAAATGGAGAATATAAGGGTTTAGATCAGGAGGTTCATGTAGCAGAAGGATTTACGAACTACACTTCATTTTCCTTATGGGATACATTTCGAGCCTTTCATCCCTGGTTAAACTTGGTTTCTCCACAAAGGAATTCAGATATGGTTTCATCAATGATGGCTCACCACAGTCAATCTGTTTTAGGGATGTTGCCAATTTGGTCACATTATGCGAATGAGAATTGGTGTATGAGTGGATATCATTCAGTTTCTGTAGTTGTTGATGCTATTATGAAGGGCGTTTATAAAGGGGATGCAGAAGCTGCATTAGCTGCATGTGTTGAGACCGCCAATTCACGGAGATATGAAGGGATAGGAGATTATATTGATTTAGGTTATGTACCTGATGATAAAAATGGGACTTCAGTTTCAAATACCTTAGAATATGCTTACGATGATTGGTGCATAGCACAATTAGCTGAGAAACTAGGCAAAAAAGAAATCGCTGCAGAATTTAATAAGCGATCTGGGAATTGGCGGAATCTTTATGATGAGCGTATTGGATTTATGCGACCAAAGGATAGTCAAGGAAAATTTAGGGAGAAATTTGATGTATTAGACACCCATGGCCAAGGGTTTATAGAAGGAAATACCTGGAATTACACATTGTATGTTCCGCATCAGCCAGTTGAGTTAATGGAGACTATGGGGGGAATATCTCGTTTTGAAAACTATTTGGATTCATTATTCAGCATGCATCTACCAGACCACTATTTTGAAAATACGGAAGATATTACAAGAGAGGGTATTATTGGGAATTATGTACATGGCAATGAGCCATCCCATCATGTTGCGTATTTATATAATATAACAAAAAGTCCATGGAAATCTCAATCTCGCATCCGACAAATAATCCGAAATCAATATCATAATGGTCCTGCGGGTTTAGGGGGAAATGATGATTGTGGTCAGATGTCGGCATGGTATTTATTTAGTTCATTAGGTTTTTATCCAGTTGCACCAGGAGAACCAATGTATTGGATAGGCAGCCCATTAGTAAAATCAGCTGAAATTCAATTAGAAAATGGAAAAGTTTTAAAGATTTTGGCAAAGAATCAGTCTGAGAAAAATGTATATGTAAATAGGGTTTTTTGGAATGGGAAAGAGGTGCTTGGATTTAAGCTTCCACATGAAGAAATATCAAAGGGTGGAGAGCTTGAATTTATAATGTCCTCTAAACCTAAAAAAAGTTAAAACAATAATTTAGATATTATAGGATCAAAAAAAGGCCATTCAATTTTGAATGGCCTTTTTCAATAGTTTTAGTATAAAATTTTATTCTGGAAGTTTATCAAGATTAAGTTTATCCATTAAATTTCCTAATTGATCAATTGTATAAGTTTTACCTTCGAGCTTCATTAAATATCGTTTTTTTTGAATCCACTCAATTGTTGAAGTTAATTCTTCATTGTATTTAGATTCAGTTAATTTAGCACGCTGACCTTTGAATTCAGTAGTTTTTTCGGTTCTATCATCGGATATTTCTTCAGAATCGGTATTAAATCCATAAAATGCCAATCCTGTAATGGCACTGGCTGCTTCACCTGCGCCATCCATAATAGAGATGTCCAATGTTTTTGAGCCATCTTCATTTTCATAGGATGCATTAGCAGTTGAAATTCCAAGGGAAGCAGAGTCACCAACACGGATAGATTTTCTTTTCAAACCGTCTAAGCTTTCAGGAAGGACGTTTTTAAGTTCGTCATTAGTAACTGGAGATTTAGTTTTTAATGCATTGGTCTGTGTTTCGACTTCTTTCATTGCCTTTTCTAAGCCACTTAATCCTTTAACTGCATTGCCGGCATCACTTAAATTTTCAATAACACTTTTCTCTTCAGTTTCCTCAGCATCATTCGAATCGGAGGAATCATTGTTGTTTCCGCAAGCAAAGAATAAAGTACTGCTTAAAATTATTGACGCAAATAAGAACTGTTTTTTCATATAAGGTTATTTTAGTGAATTACAAATCTAAAATATAAGATCTTAAACAGCAGTGTTTTTTTTAAATTACCTGAATACAGGTACACAAAGATTTTAGTTATTCAAGTTGTTGAGATAAGGATTCAAGGTTTCGGCAAGTTCTTTTTCTGGAGCATTGACCTCATTTAATGAAATTCTAATTATTCCTTTCATTGCTTTCAAATAAGTGTCTTTTACGAAGAAGTTTTTCATTCTATCTGCATATTTATTTGGATCTGTAACCTCAATATCTATGGTATTTCCGACATAGAATACATTTGTGATGTCGGCCCACTCAATTAAACCTGCAGCATTCACAACAGGTGTAGTGTTTGATTTAATACCTTGAGGACTAATTGACAAAGCAATTTCATTTGGTTTTTTACCGAACAACTTCAAATAAATAAATGCTCCAATTCCTAACAATGCTAAAAAGACGACAGCTACTCTTCCAATTAAATAAATTCTTTCTTCAACAAACCAGAGGTAGTAAATTCCTACTAATCCAGCAATTCCTATTAATAAGAATTTGATTGCCAAGGCATTCATTTTTTCTTTTCCGTAATAAAAGTTTTTAGTTTCCATATTTTAATATCATTAATTTTTGTCTACAGAATATTTTCCTGCACCGGTAAACATAAGGGCAGCGGATATAAAGAGCATTGCTAGTGCAGGGGTCATAACTTCTATAGAATCATTATTTGGAAAATGAACCATAATTATTGCAATTAAGAAATTTAGGAAAAGTAACAATGATGACCATTTTGTTTGCCAACCGATCAATATTAAAAATCCGCAGAAAAGCTGAATTGCAACAGAAGTAATTGCTGATACAATTGGGTAGGGAAATTTATATTGAGATAGGAATTGTGCAAATTCATTCATTTTGTCCCAGTTTATTACATTGTCAATAACTCCATAAAGAATTCTTGCTCCAATGAAAATCCTAAGTATTAATAACCCTATAGCAACATTGTTCATTATAATTTGGTTTAACAGTTAATTATTTAACGTACAAGATTATTTCAAATTATATGAAAAGTATTGTCTATCAATATTTTTTTATTGAAAGACAGTAATTATTGTTATAAGTTTTAGATAAAGTAATTTTATGTACCTAATATTTTACTTTTTTCCTGATTAAACTCCTCTTGAGTCAAAATTCCAGCATCTAAAAGTTCTTTGAGATCCATCAATGCTTTTTTCTTATCCAGCACAGGGTTTGTATTACTATTTGATGGATGAATTTGTTGAGAAGGATTATTCTGACTTGCACTTTGCGGAGATCCAAATTGGATTAGTAATGCTGTAATTTCATTAAAACCCTTAATATTTGAATAATCGATTGCTTTTTGTTCTTTTATATTCGTTAGCTGAGGATCAGCATTATTTTCAAGAAGGAATTTCAGTACATCTTTTTTACCATTAGCTGCAGCATAATGAAGGGCAGAATTACCAGATTCATCTTGTAAGTCAATGTTTGCGCCACGTTCTATCAATAATTTTACCATGCTAAGGTGGCCATTTTTAACGGCATGATGCAATAATGTTTCACCACCTTGTGCATCTTTTGGGTTAAAATTGAATTGAGCATCCACGGAGAGATTATTATTTGTTTCCACATAATCTAAGTATCCGTATAATGCCTGATCATTACCTGTAATAGGTCTGCTATGGTTTACATCGAGTCCATTGTCAAGAAGTAAATTCACAATTTCTTTTTGATTATGTGCGCAAGCATACCATATTGGGGAAATTCCTTCTGAGGAGGTTATATTTACATCTGCTCCATTTTCTAATAATAATTTCACCAATGCTTTGTTACCTTCGTAACAAGCTACTAGGAGTGCAGATTCTCCGAAGTCATTAGCTTGATTGATTTCAGCTCCTTTTTCTATCAAAAGCTCTACCATTGGAAGTTGTCGGTTCTTTACAGCTAATAAAAGTGCAGTATTTCCAGTTTTATTGCTATTGTTGAGATTTGCAGCGGCGTCCAATAAAATCTTTGCAGATTCCAGGCTTCTGTTCATTACAGCTAGTATGAGTGGAGTTTCTGTATTGTTATTAACGGAGTTTACATCTAATCCTTTTTCGATAAGAGTTTTTACAATTTCTGCCTGACCCGTAGCAGCGGTAAGATGGAGTAAGCTATTTCCTTTTAAATCGTTTATATTGACATTTGCAGCATGATCGATTAAATATTGGGCAGTCTGTTTTTGTTTTTGAAGGCATGCGAAAAATAGTGGAGTTTCGCCTTGATGGTCTTCGTAATCATAGTCAGAACCTTTTTCAATAAGCAGTTTTACCAAATCTATATATCCTCTATGAGCAGCGTAATGAAGGGCTGTTCTTCCTTTTTCATCGGCATAAGTTACGTCTACTTCGTTATTGTTTAACAAAAGTTCAGCGATTTTTCTTTTTCCACCTTCACAGGCTATTATAAATGACATTGACATAATTACTTTTCTTTTTGTTGAGCTATTAATAATATTTCGACCGTTTTAGCTTTTAAGTTATCCTCAGAAGCAATCATTATAGCCGACCTTTCATCATTGTTTAATAGAGTTGCAGATGCACCCCTATCCAGAAGGAATTTCACTTTTCTATAAGTTTCTTTGGCGGTGTTTTGGTCATTATTACTGTGCTGGCTAACTACTTTATGCAAAAGTGTATTTCCCAAATCATCCTGTTCATTAATTTCAGGTTGAATAGTATTAAATACTTTTTCGAATAGGACAGCTTTTTTTTGGGCAATCCAATCCCATGCTGAAACTTCTTTATTGTAAAAAGGGGAGGTGCTGTTCAGGTTCGCTCCGTCCTCTATTAATTTTAAAAGTAATTCTGGATTTTCAGAACTATAGCCATCCAAAATCCTTAGATATTCATGGAATGCTTTTTCTCCTCTATTATTGGTTTGTTCAAAGTCCATGCTGTCATATTCAGCGAGCTGATTGTATATATCCAAATCGAGTTTATGCGCAACAGCAATGTGAAAAGGGGAATTTCCTTCTGCATCCTGTTCATTCGGATTTGCGCCATTTTGTAATAATATGTCTAGGATTTGAGGTTTGTTAGATTCTACAGCATGATGCAATGCAGTTTTTCCGACTTTATTTTTTTCATTGATATCTACACCTTCATTACTGAAAATTTGAATATATGATATTAGATTACTGCTACTTATCCCATATTTCTTAATGCTTATATTTATTAGATTATCTTCTGCTTGATTTTTAAAATGGGTGTTGCAACCTGCATCAATCAAAGTTTGAAGGATTTTTGGATCTGCCCCACTTTCAATGGCGTAACTGATTAAAGATTGACCAGCAACCTCATCGTTAATGTTCTGGGAACCCTCGATAAATTTTTTAAAAAATTCAAGGAAGCTATCATCAAAGTTTTTAACTCTTATTAATTTTGAAAATATCGAATTTTCAATACTATCAAGCATATAGACATCGTTTTCAATTTCCCCGTTCTCAACCATTAAGTTAATTAATTCATATGCCCTAATTCTGATGAGATTATCAAATAATTGAGAATAATCATAAGCATGTGGACTGTTTGGAATTCTATTGCCTTCCTTATAAAGTTTAATAGCGGTATTTTGATCAGCTTTATCAATAGCAATTATGAGATCTGTTTTTTCGAACATAATGTTTTGGTTTTTATTTTAATTAACACCCCTGTTGAAGGTGTCTTTAATCATTTGAAGATCGTTTAATGACCATTCTGTGGGTAAGATCAAAGAATTATTTTGGAAGAATGGTTCATGTCTTATTATTGCCAGCAATTTTTTTTCAATAATCAGGACTAAATCTGCATGTTGATCTTGGAGTATTTTTTCTATTAAATCCTGATCATTTAGATCCAATTGAATTTTAATAGTATTCGTGAAGGTGTCAATTCGTAAGATTTCAATTGAGATAAATTTTGCTGCAGGAATTAATGGATGCGGTTTAATTTGTATGTTTTGGGGTAAGAAATCATCATATGCAGTAGCCACGTAAATACCATCAGGTCTGTTTATAGTAAAAAATTCAAATGGTTTAGACTGATTCGGTATATCTATAATTTTAATTCCAGAAAGTGCTCGGTTTACGTCAAGGTAGATTTGATCATAATATTCTTCTAATTTATTTTCCAATTCTTTGAATTTGTTCTGGTTATCTTCAATTATAGATTCAGGTTCCATCGAGGAAAATCTCTTTAATTCATCATGGGAATATACTTGTTGAATGAAACTCAGGAGTGTTTTTCTGATTTCTTGCCGATTATATTTTTTCTCAATATCAATGAGAAGGTCAGCTTGAGATTCTTTAAGTTCTTGAGGCAGCAATTCATGATATGCATTTATAATCTGTGACTCAAAATCAAATTTTTTTAAGAGCAGATTTGCTTCTGAATTTTCGGAATTCTGACCCATGCAATGATTTATATTCATAAGTATGAAAAATAGGATGACAAAAATTTTCATTATTTGAATTTCCTAAATCTACCTCAACCATGCTTTAAAAAAGAAGATTGTGAAGTTCGAGTATTGTTGAATTATATAATTATAGCAGAGTATCTTCCAAAACTGGTCCTAGTAGCCTATAACTTGATCATATTGATGATGATTACTAAATAATTAAAGCATAAAAAATACACTATGTTAGGTATTTTATTTATCGAATTATAATAATAATTTCGTTTGAAAGGTATGGCAATAACATATGTGTAGGTTGATTTAGAGAGATATAAATATCCAATTAATAACTGAAACCATGATTTAATGAAGCTATTGATCTTCTGTTTTAATTTAAGATTACGAGTATTAATCTTACTTGTTTTAAGTCTTAACGGAACCTATTGCATAAGTCAGACAGATAGTTTATCGGGTGCTACAGGAAGTGATTTTCATAGACTATTTCAACAACATGTTTTACGTTCAGATTTAATTGCGCCTGTTGGTTTTATAACAATTGGAGTAGTTTCGATTAAAAATCCTTATATCAAAAATCAGAATGTTTTTATACGAGATAACCTCCAAACGAATCATCCTGGTAAATTTCCAATTGATGATTATTCTCAATATATACCTACGGCATCCTATTTTGCATTAGATGTATTAGGGGTTTCAGGAAAGCACAATATTAAAACAAGATTATTTACAGCGGGAATTTCGCATTTAATAATGGCAGGAGCGGTTAATTTACTGAAAGGGACAATTCCTACCTGGAGGCCAGATATGTCTGCTAATAATTCATTTCCGTCAGGACATACAGCAACTGCATTTGTAGGGGCAGAATTAGTTTGGCAGGAATATAGTCATCAATCTATTTGGTATGGGATAGGGGCCTATGGGATTGCAGCAGGGACAGGTTTTTTTCGAATGTACAACAATAAGCATTGGTTGTCAGATGTAATAATGGGAGCAGGAATTGGTATATTAAGTACAAAAATATCATATTGGTTGCTTCCAGCGTTGGAAGAAAGGATTCAAAAGAAAAGACATCCTTATTTATTATATCCCACCTACAATGGCAGGCAAATGATGCTTAGTTTTAATTGTAAAATTTAGATTTACATATTTATGCTGTCATAGGCCCAATGTAAAAGGGCTTGCCTCTGTTTTGGTCTACATTGAAGATCGCCGAATTGACAGTTATTTTTAATTTGAGCGATATGTCTTTTCATTGCTTTCCAACGTTTAATCTGTCTTAGATCATCTGGAGATCTTCTTCCCATAAAATATCTGCAATACCATTGGAACCATCCTCTAGGGTCTTGAGGGTTAATCCAACCTTTTTTTTGCCATTCTTCAAGCGGTTGAGAAGCTCTTACTTTGAAGTAGTTGAGTTCTGGATTTCCATTCTGACTTTCTCCATGAAACAGTTTTGCATTTTTAAACCAGTCGTTTGGGAATTCATTTTGGCAAGTATTGAGGTATTTTCCATTAAATACCCCTAATTCTAACATTTCTTTAGGAGTTAATTCTGGGGTAAATTCAGGATGAAAATTTTTGCCTACAGGTTCCGTAAGTTCGTATGCATAATCTTTTTGCATACCATCGTTTACTTGGATCAGCATAATTTAACTAAATTGATTATTTATATGAAATTGTATTGTTGTCTGAGTATGAGCCTTTAGAGTGCTTAAACATGAAATCATATATTTTTTCGCCATGAAAAAGACTTTCGACGCTTCCATGAGTTCCGCCAGGTATGATTGTTAATGTAGCATCAGCTTTACTATTACATTTTTTAATTGCATTATAGATTTTTTTAGATTCTGATGCAGGCACCGCACGATCTGCACTACCATGTTGTATCCAGAGAGGAACTTGAGTTAAATTGCATGCATAACTAGTTGTTCCACCACCACAGATTGCTACAGCCGCCGCAATTCTTTCAGGATATTTACCGGCTACATCCATAGTGCCATAGCCGCCCATGCTCATTCCACAGACATATACTCTACTATTGTCTCCGGGATAATTTTTAAGGACTTCATCCAACACATTGATTACCTTATCTGGATCCCATCCATTAGCAGTTTGAGGGGCAACTATAATTGCATCTAAATCTTTTCCTTTTTCAATTGCTCTAAGGACACCATATCTTTTTACTCTATTTAAGTCATGGCCAGAAAGGCTTCTTCCATGGAGAAAGATAATTATAGGAAGTTTTTCTTTTTTATCCATTTTCTCAGGTGTTCTTACCCAATAGGAATATCCAGATTTTGCTTTAACCGATTTTAATTGTGCGAAGGTTGGTATTGCGAATGCAATTAGAAGCGTAAAAAGTAATGAAAAACGTTTATACATAGTGATAATTACATATTCTGCTGCGAAAGGTTGTCAGCAAACTATTAACTAATAAAAAATCAAGGGTTGCAAGATAAAAACAAAGAAGTGTTTAACCAAATAAAGATGTTTAAATACTTGGTTATTTGGGTTTTATAATTTTTCATGACATTTCTATTACAATTTAATATTTTTTACTAAATTGGCATTAGCAACTAAAATCAAATGAGATGAAGAGAAAAATCAGCACGCTATTAAGTTTATTCGCTATAGTTTTAGGTTTAAGTGCCTTTCATGTAGGGGGTCAGGAAGATAAAAAGCCACAAAATTTAAAAGTACTTCCAAAAAATATAACTCATGAGGAGTTAGATAGTACGATGAAATCTTTTAATATGGCCTTGGGGGTAAAATGTAATCATTGTCATGCTCCGAAAGCCAACGGCGAGAAAGGATTAGACTTTGCATCGGATTCAAATCCGAAGAAAGATATTGCTAGACATATGATTAAAATGACGAATCAAATTAATAAGAAGCATTTTAAACATGCATATGATGGTATAGTTTACAATATTTCATGTAATACTTGTCATAACGGTAAAACTGATGCATATACTGTTCAAAAGCATTAATTTAATTTAAATTAGTGAAAGCAATAGTTCGTATAATTTATTGTCCAAAATGTGGTTGGATGCTTCGGGCTTCATATATGGCTCAGGAGTTGCTAACCACATTTTCGGAAGATTTATTTTCTGTAAACTTGGAGCCTGCGGAAGTAAGTGGTCGTTACACAATTATTGTAAATGACGAAATTATTTTTGATCGCAAGCGTGAGGGTAGATTTCCAGAAATCAAAGAACTTAAACAATTGGTTCGCAATAAGGTAAATCCTGGAAAGTCATTAGGTCACTCCGACCGATAGGGGTTATAAGTATTCTCTTAAACCTAAGCTGTTTCACATTTCTTAACCATTTACAAAGATAAAAATCTGTATTTTTAATCTTCACCATACAGATTTATTGTAAATGCGCATATTACATACAGCAGATTGGCATCTGGGTAAAAAGCTTGATTTCTTTTCTCGAATAGATGAACAGAAGGAAGTTTTAGACGAGATATGTCAAATAGCAGATAAGGAGGATGTTGATATTGTTGTAGTATCAGGAGATTTATATGATACTTTTAATCCTCCCGTTGAGGCAACTGAGTTACTTTATAGAACATTAAAGAAATTATCAAAGAATGGGCGAAGGCCGGTTATTGCTATAGCAGGTAATCATGATTCACCAGATCGCATAGATTCTCCGGATTCTTTAGCAAGGGAATTGGGGATATTCTTCTTTGGTCAGCCACATTTAAAAATCAATCCTATTACTGTAGAAGGTAATTTTGATATTCTTAGAGTTGATGAGGGATTTGTGGAGATTAAAATTCCAAAATACTATTATCCCATTAGAATATTGAGTACATCATTTGCCAACGAGATTAGGTTAAAGCAATTTCTAGGTTTTGAGGATAAATCAGCGCAATTGCAAGAAGTTTTGAAACAACGCTGGCAAGACTTAGCGACACAATATTGTGACAGCTATGGGGTTAATTTATTATGTACTCATTTGTATATGTTGAAGCGAGGTGGGGAAGTTTTGGAAGAGCCTGAGGGAGAAAAGCCTATACGGCTAGGATTCGCTGACTTAATATATTCCGATGGAATTCCTTCTCAAGTTCAGTATACAGCCTTGGGTCATCTACATAAATTTCATGAAATAGGACATAGTACTTCACCAGTTATTTACTCAGGCAGTCCTTTGGCTTATTCATTTTCTGAAAGTGGTCAGAAGAAGCAGGTGGTGATTGTGGATCTAGAGCCCAATAAAATTGCGCAGTATCGTACCGTACAACTTCAGAAAGGAAGGCCATTAGTAAGAACTCGATTTAAAGATATAGATGAAGCTGTAAGATGGTTACATGATAATCAAGAAGCTTTAGTGGAGCTTACGATAGAGTCAGATAATTTTTTAACAGCCAGTGATTTAAAGAGAATTCATGAGGCGCATAATGGAATCATTCACATTATTCCTATAGTTAACAATAAGCGCCTGTTAGAGAGGTCTGAAATGAAAGTTAATTTAGACCAAAATATGAAGGATCTTTTTAAAGATTATTTCAAGTCTAAATATGGGCAAGAACCCAATGATGAAATATTGACCTTATTTGATGAGGTTTCTACGAATACTTTAGAAAAAGAAGATTAAGCATGCTGCCAATATTATTAAGCATAGAAGGATTATATTCCTATCAAGAGAAACAAACAATTGATTTTACCGAACTGACACAGGCAGGATTATTTGGAATCTTTGGATCTGTTGGTTCTGGTAAGTCATCTATTTTAGAAGCTATAAGCTTCGTTTTATATGGAGATACTGAACGTTTAAACAAAACGGATAAACGAGCTTATAATATGATGAATTTAAAATCTAATCAGACAATGATTGATTTTGAATTTTTAAATTTTGAAAACAGAAAATTTCGATTTGTTGCGCAATGGAAGAGGCGAAAGAACTTTGATGATACCACGCCCATAGAACGTACTGCTTACGAATGGAAGGATGAGAATTGGGTTCCAATGGATTCAGCAGATGGAGCTATGGTTACCAACCTTTCCTATCCAAACTTTCGAAGGACCATCATAATTCCCCAGGGACAGTTTAAAGAATTTCTTGAATTAAAAGGTAAGGACCGTTCAGAAATGATGAAAGAGATCTTTTACCTAAATAAATTTGATTTGGGTCCAAAAGTTGGGAATTTGCAAGCTGCAAATAATAGGAAATTAGAAAACCTTAGGGGTGCATTATCAGGTTTTGAAAGTATATCGTCTGAGGCATTGGGATTGAAGCAGCGTGAGGTTGAAGATGCTAAGGTAACATTAGCACAGACGAAAGAGGATTTTCAAGTCTTACAGCAAAAGGTTCAATCTTTACAAGAATTTAAAGACAAGAGAATTGAATTAGATCAAAAAGAAGCCCAATTTACCGAACTGAATTCTAAGAAAGCCCGTATTCAGCAACAGGAGAGGGATTTGAACCGATATGAACGTACTTCTCATGCATTTAGAGAGCCTTTAGCTTTTTTACAATCTCTAAATAATGAAAGAGAGGCATTAATTCATAGAATTGAGAACTTTCAATCAATAAAGGAAAGGCAATTGCAGGAAATTGATGTTGTGGAGAAGGAGATAGCTGAAGTTCAGTATGATTATTTGAATCTTAATGTATTAAGGGGCCAAGCCGAGGATTATAAATTAATTATTCAGATTAAAGAAAATAATAAGAAGGAGAAGGAATTAGAGACTCGCTTAATTAAAGGGACGCCTTTTGTAGAGCGGACCAAGGAGTCTGAGGTTGTTCTTAATCAAAAACTTGAAGAAGCCGAAGAAAGATTAGCAGAATTGAAATCTGAAAAGATTGATACTTCACAGCTTATTGAGATGGAAAAGTGGTATCATTTGAAAGACAGTTTGCTACAAAAAGTTGGTCAAGTACAAGATGAAATCCAACAATTAACTCAAGAGATTACTGAAGAACAGTCTCAATATCATAAGCATGGCTATACAGAGGATAATTGGGGTCAAATGATTGGGAATGAACTTAAATTGATTGAGAATAATTTTAATAAGCTAAGAGACCAAGAAACACAATTACAAGTTCAGGCAAAATTGAGTCAATTTGCAACGGATCTATTGCCAGGGATGCCCTGTCCATTATGTGGAGCTCTGGATCATCCAGAACCTATGGTTGCTACGCATGTTCAAGAAGAGTTAAATAAAATACGCTTGAATAAACAGGAATTGGAGGAACAGAGACATTCCTTTCAAAGCCTAAAAGAAGAATTTGGAAAATCTAGTTTTGGTTTAGGATCAAAGCGTTTAAGGTTAGAGCAAAAAAATATAGAAGCAGAAAATCACAGGAGCCAATTGGAAACTCATATTTCTCAATTTAATTGGGTAGGATATTCCAGTGAAGATGATGGGGCATTTGCAACACAAAAGGAAAGAATAAAACAATCAGAGCAAGTTACCCAAGTTTTGGAAAATGAAATAAAGCAGTTAAGAATAGATCTACAGAAAAACAGGGAAAATGTCCAAAAGTTTGAAAAGGAATTGGATAATATTAAGGCAGAAATTGCTGTTGTGCAAGGTGTAAGTACGCATAGCAAAAATTCATTGCAACAGCTCAAGTACCAGGAATTTGAAGATTTAGAATTAGAGGAGGTACGTCGTTCAAGGTTAAATCTTGACCAGAAGATTATCCATATTGAGAGTCTATATCTTACATTGACTCAAAAGCTTAATACACTAAAAACGAAGTTGGCTGAAATAGCTGGACAATATAGTTCGGCAAAGGATCAGTTAAGTTCCTATAACCAACAGATTAAAGTTAGACAAGAGCAACTTGCTAAATTATTGAGGGAGTTTAATTTTGCAGATATTACCCAAGTTCAGCAAATTATTCAAAGGCCAATGCCAGTAGAACAACTTAGGAGAGATATTCAGCAATTTTTTGTTCGATTGGAAGTTTTGGAAACTCAAATTAATTCATTGCGTGACTTTTTAAAAGATAAACAGTATTCTGAGGAGGATTTAGAAACTAGTGTCAAGCTTTTTGAATTTAAAAAGGAGGAGCTGGAATTGCAATTATCGTTGACGGGAGGATTGGAAAAAGAATTAGCCCAGCTGACATTGGAAATAGGGAAGAAGGAGAAGTTGCTTGAAGAATTTGACCAGTTAAATTTGAGGGCATCAAATTTAAAGGTTTTAGAAAATCTTTTTAAGGGGAATGGTTTTGTGAATTACGTTTCGAGCATTCACTTAAGGCAAATGTGTGAGATGGCCAATGAGCGATTTCATCGTTTAACCAGAAACCAACTTAGTTTGACAATAAATGACAATAATGAATTTGAGGTTATCGATTATTTAAATAATGGATATAAAAGGTCTGTAAAAACTTTGTCGGGTGGTCAGGGATTTCAAGCATCCTTATGTTTAGCATTAGCATTGGCAGAAAATATCCAATCATTGAATAAAGCAGATAGAAATTTCTTCTTTATAGATGAGGGCTTCGGTACTCAGGATTCAGATAGCATTAATACGGTTTTTGATACGCTACAGTATTTACATCACGAGAATAGGGTGGTAGGAATTATTTCACATGTGGAAGAGCTTAAGGAGAGGATTCCGAGATCTGTAACAGTTGTTAAGGACTCAGAAAGGGGAAGTAAAATTGAAACCTCTTGGGGACAATAATTATTGATAAAAGATGAAAGGCCCCGTTCACACGGGACCTTCATCAATTAAACATATAACCACTAACTAATAAAAACTTTAATTAAACCTATCCATTTGAACTTTCAACATTCATAGTTTGTTCAGCTGGTTTTTCCACAGGTTTGCGATCGAAATCTCTACGTTTCATTTGTCTTTTATTATTTCTATCACCTCGATCGAATCTTTCCTTACGGTTTTCAGCCATTTTATTTTTTAATACTTCTTGTTGTTCAGGGGTCAACATTTTCAAGAATTCTTCACGTTCTGCCTTCATTTCGTTTTTACGAGCTTCACGGTCAGCTTTTCTATCCTCTTGTTTTTCCTTCCATTTTTTTGCCTGATCTAAATGATAGGCATAAATATTTTTCTTTTGATCTTCAGATAATTTAAGTTCTTTATCCAAACGATCAGTTTTCATTTTTGCAATATCCTCAGGAGTTTTATTTTCCATTCTACCCATACGATCACCGCCACGAACATGTTTTCTATGTTTCATTTCCTGACGAACTTCAGATCTGTCTTTTTTTACACTGTCTTGTTGTTGTGCAGAAGCTGCGAAACTAAGTCCAGCGAATAATGCAGCAAATGTTAATATCTTTTTCATAGTATTTTTATATTTTATTTTCTAACTATTTGAGTAAAATGGCAGGGAATCGTTTAATCGAACTTTGTTAAAGTATGTTAAGGATCGCATTGTTAATATTTCCCTTTATGTTTTACTTATTATTGAGATAGAAAAGAGTTTGAAAGGTTTATTTGTATGGATGTTAAAAATTGTTAATGCAACTAATTTGTATTTTATATAGGTGGATTGAAAATAAATGGGCTTAAAATCAATTAGTTTAAGAGAATGGTTAATTTTATTTTTGGAAAATAAGAGAGAGTCCCTATATTTGCAACGTTCCAAAGGGAATAAGCCCAGGTGGCGGAATTGGTAGACGCGTTGGTCTCAAACACCAATGAAGCAATTCGTGCCGGTTCGATCCCGGCCCTGGGTACAGAAAAAAGCTCGACGAAAGTCGAGCTTTTTTAGTATTAAGTAGTGAGTAATTAGTAGTTAGACCTTTGGCGGACTACAGGATATTAAAAACTGCAGGATATATTTTTTGATTATAGAAAAATTTATAATTTTTCAATTTTATCTTGTCATTAAAGTTGTTAAGACTCCAGATCCAATCATTCCAATAAATCCCAAAATATAAAGTCCAATAACTATTAAAGTCATTATTCCAATGAATTTATAATGTTTTTTCAAGAAATTAAATGCAGTAGTTAGCTGTTCGGTGTTTTTCAGGATTATTGCCTGGTTGAGGTTTGAACTAAATTTATACAACCACCAAATAGGAGCAATATATATTGCGCATATGATGATCATCATAAATAAAAGGGGTAGTATAGCTACAGCTCCTGGATTATTTTGAGTTGGGCCAAAACTTGACCCCAAATAAAATAGAATAGTCATAAGAATCCCCACTAAAACATAAAATGCCATTCCTATCATTCCTAGAATGGATAAGAATTTAGTCCATTTTGCAATTTCTCGTAAGTATTCAGTACTTATTGGAGTGACTTTGAGTTCTCTATCAAAGTTGGATGGATTTAATCCGGGATTTGATTCATTGTTTGAATCAAGATTTTTTCCTTCATAATTTTCATTGTTTTCCATAAGATTATAAATAAGGTTAGTATTATAATAATACAAGCAATTTAATCATTTTTAAAGATAATGGTTAATTTATTATTGTCTACGGATATAAGAGCAAAGCGATCATAATAAATTTTTGCTTGAAATGTGTTAAAGTTTATTTGAGTTGGCTTGTTTTTTGTAATTTAAAGGTTAATAAACCATTTTTAATTATGATAAGAGTGATGATTTTAGCCTTTGTGCTGTTGATTTCCAGTGAGATAAATGCTCAAGATTTGGATTTAAATACAGTTCGCAACGACTTCAATAAGGGAGTTAAAGATGAGGAATTATGTAAAAAACATTTAGAAACTTTGGAGGAAAAGGCAGATTCACCTGTTGAGAGGGGATATGCTGCTGCCTATCATATGTTTATGGCCAAACATACCTCCAACCCATTTAAGAAAATGAGTTATTTCAAAGAGGGTAAAAATAAACTTGAGAAGGAATTAAAATCCAATCCTAACAATGTAGAATTGCGTTTTATTCGATTAAGTATACAGTATCACATTCCAAAATATTTAGGATATCATAACGAAATTGAGAAGGATAAGGATTTTGTGATGAATAACCTGTATAAAATGAATGATAAATTCACAAAAGATAAAATTTACAAATATTTAAAGGGTGCAAATATGTATACTGCCGATGAATTAGCGTTATTAGGTAGGTAAATATTTATATTAGCATTATGAAGATAAAATACATTTTATTAATTGCCGTAGTGATGTTAGTTCATTCGGTCGAGGCGCAAATAAAGCAGTCGGTGAATGAATTTTCAATTTTAGAGGTAACTGATCGATTATGGGTTAGCATTGTTCCCAGTGAAAGACAAGAGATGGAAATCAATGGAGAGTTAGCAGATAAGGTTGAGGCTGTATATTCAAATGGTGAGCTTAGGCTGAAGATGAAGGCGGGATATAATATGCAAGGGAATAAAGCGAATGTTGTGATCTATACGCCATCTATTTCCAATATTAACGCTAGAAAAGGAGCAGAGGTCAATATTGAAGAGTCAGCAATTGAATCGGAAGCAATGAGTTTTACTGCAAGTGAAGGTGCTAAAATCAGAGCTTTTATTAAATCTGTAGGAGTAGATGCTACTTCAAATACAGGTTCAGCGATTGATTTATTAGGCTCCACGACAAAATTAAATGTTAGAACTACAGCTGGAGGAAATTTTTATGGTAAGGATTTAAAGGCAGATATTGTACATGTGCGGGTAAATGCCGGTGGGAAAACCGAGGTTTATGCTTCTGATTCTGCAGATGTTGAAACTAGGGCAGGAGGTACAATTGATGTTTATGGCAATCCAGCGAACAAAAGAGATAAAAAAGTAGCTGGTGGAAGGATAACATTTCATAAATAAGATTGATAAAAACTATAATATTAAAAGAAAGCGAACACTTTTTGGTGTTCGCTTTCTTTTTTGCATCAATAAGTTAACATTTCCTCTGATAAATTAGCTATTGATTTGTAACTTTGCGCCATGTCAGAAAAAATTATCATTCTCGATTTTGGATCGCAATATACGCAGTTAATTGCGCGTCGTGTTAGGGAGCTAAATGTTTACTGTGAAATACACCCATTCAACAATCTTCCAGAATTTGATGGAACTGTAAAAGGTGTGATTTTTTCAGGGAGTCCATATTCGGTTCGTCAAGAAGATGCACCTCAAATTGACTTTAGAACAATTCAGGAGAAGTTCCCGTTACTAGGTGTATGTTATGGTGCACAATATATAGCTCAGCATTCAGGAGGCGAGGTCTTGCCTTCAGAGATCCGAGAATATGGACGTGCGAACTTACAGTTTGTAAATCAAGAGAATGATTTATTAAAAGGCATACCTACCCAATCACAGGTATGGATGTCTCATGGAGACACTATTAAAGAAGTACCATCAAACTTTAATATTATTGCAAGTACTGATAAAGTAAAAGTTGCAGCTTACCAGATTGAAGGTACGAATACTTACGGTATTCAATTTCATCCTGAGGTAACGCATAGTACAGATGGTCAAGTTTTATTAAAAAACTTTGTTATCAATATATGTGGTTGTTCACAAGACTGGACAGCTGATGCATTTGTAGATACTACGATTTCAGAACTTAAGACTCAGCTTGGAAGCGATAATGTTATTATGGCGTTATCGGGAGGTGTTGATTCAACTGTTGCAGCGGTATTATTACATCATGCAATTGGAGATAAATTGCACTGTTTCTTTGTTGATCACGGTTTATTGCGCAAAGATGAATACGAACAGGTTTTAGCTTCCTATAAGCATATGGGATTGAACATCAAAGGAGTTAATGCGAAGGATTTATTTTATTCTAGGTTAGCTGGCGTTTCAGAACCCGAACAAAAGAGAAAGATTATAGGGGCATCCTTCATTGATGTGTTTGATGAAGCTGCAAAAGAGATTCAAAAGGAATTACCAGCTGGTGTTGAGGCAAAATGGTTAGGTCAAGGTACAATTTATCCAGATATCATTGAGTCAATATCAGTAAAGGGGCCATCGGCGACAATAAAATCTCATCACAACGTAGGTGGTTTACCTGATTACATGAAATTAAAGGTTATTGAGCCTTTAAAAACTTTATTTAAGGATGAAGTTCGTCGAGTAGGAAAGTCTTTGGAGGTTGATCCATTGATTTTAGGTAGGCATCCATTCCCAGGTCCTGGATTAGCAATTCGAATTTTAGGAGACATTACAGAAGAAAAGGTACGGATTTTGCAAGAAGCTGATGACATTTACATTCGTAACCTGAAAGAATCAGGTTGGTATGATAAGGTTTGGCAAGCGGGAACTATCTTCTTGCCGGTTCAGTCAGTTGGAGTGATGGGGGATGAACGTACCTATGAACACGTAGTAGCGCTTAGAGCTGTTGGTTCCCTTGATGGAATGACAGCTGATTGGATTCATTTGCCTTATGATTTATTAGCTAAAATTTCAAACGAGATTATTAATCATGTCAAAGGAATCAACAGAGTCGTATATGATATCAGCTCAAAACCACCAGCAACAATTGAGTGGGAATAATTTGAAAAACATTTATAGAGGTACTTTTGCTGCATTATGCTTAGGTGCTGTACTTGCCGTTAGTTCTTGTTCACCAAAAACCACAGGAGGTGTTTTAAAAAACCCGAATGTATATGGTAATACTGGAAATAATACTGGTAAGGAAAAGCCAGGTGATGAGAAAAAAGAAGACACTAAAAAAGAAGATGCGGTAAAAGCAGCAGATCAATCGAAAAACATTGCTCTGCTTTTACCATTTCAACTGAACATGATTGCTAACCAGAATGTGGTTGAAGCAGATGTTAAGCGTTCTGCATTAGCTTTGGACTTTTACCAAGGGTTTCAATTAGGCGTAAATGAGGCGTCTAAGAAGCCTGGTGATTTCAATTTAAAAGTTATGGATACGCAAGATAATGAGATGAAGAATCTTACTATTGCTGCATCTAAAGAGGTTGAAAATGCTAACTTGATTGTTGGACCTGTCTATCCTAAAGAAATACGTTCCTTTGCAAAAGGTAACAAGAACAACAAGGTGCTACAGGTAAATCCATTGGCAGCTACGATGCCTACGGAATTTAATATTGCAAATTTAGTTTCCTTAACTCCACCAATTCGTATCCATATGCGGGCTATTGTTGGGGAAATGATGAAGAATTATAGGGATGGCGATGTTATTATTGTTTTTGATGCAAGAGATAATGATCATCGTAATTTTATTGCTGGATTTGATGAAGAGGTGAAGAAAATAAATCCAATAGCAAAAATTGTTCATGTAACATCGGTAGCTCAATTAGGACAGACTATTCCCGAAATGGGCACAGCACTAGTAATCAGCGGTACTACTGAGAAGACACAATTACGATCATTAATCAACTCATTAGATTCAAAAGTTGGTAGTGGATCGTTAATTCGACTATATGGTCATCCACTTTGGTCACGCATTGATTTCAGGCCTTACGATAATTTTTACAGGATGGATCCAACGATTACTTCAGAAAGTCATTTAAAAGTTTGGAGTACGGAGGTTCAAAATTTCCAAAGAAATTATAAGAGTATGTTCAAAGTTGATCCTTCTGATTATGCATATAAAGGATTTGATGCGGGCAAATATTTTGCAACCTTATTAAGTAAATATGGACCATCATATGCAGAAAAAGTTGTAGATGAAAAATACGCTGGTATATTCAGTGATTATCAATTCAACTATAATCCAACTTGGGGCTATGTGAATCAAGCGGTGAAAATTAGGACTTACCGAAATGGTTCATTTCAATAAACTACCTTGGAAATAAATAGTAAAAGAACTCAGCAACAAGTTCGTAATTTTGAGCGAACTCTTCAAGAATATCAATTTAAGGAACCATTTTCTAGGTTTTTAACTCAATTTTATAAGAATAACAAGCAGATGGGTTCATCCGATAGAAGGATGAATTCAAGATTCTGCTATAATTATTTTAGGTTGGGTAAGGCTTATAGCAACTTAACTGTTGTAGAGAGATTGACGATTGCAGAATATTTATGTGAAGAGAATTCCGATGTAGTTTCTATATTCAAAAATGATTGGGCCCATACTAACCATTTAACAATCAATGAAAAAATTGAAAATGTAGAGCAGGAATACGGGGACTTTTTGGAAGATGTTTTTCCTTTTTCTCTTGAGTTATCTGCATCAATAGATAAAACCCAATTCATTATATCACATTTTATTCAACCTAATCTATATATCCGAATTAAAAAAGGGATGGAGGATAAGGTTAAAAAGATTTTGTTAAAGAATGAAGTTCCATTTGAGGAGCTTAGTTCTCAGACCTTGTCATTGCCAAACGGGACCAAGCTTCAACAGATTAAATCTATAGATGGAGATTACGAGGTTCAAGATTGGTCTTCTCAACAATGCTTATCTGAAATCGATATTAAGCCTAGAAGTTCTTGGTGGGATTGTTGTGCAGCTTCTGGGGGGAAATCTTTACTATTATTAGATAAGGAGCCGAATATCAAATTATTGGTTTCAGATGTTCGTTTGAGTATTTTAAGAAATTTGGATGAACGATTTGAGAAAGCTGGTGTTAAGACTTATTATCGTAAGAAAATTTTAGATTTAAATAACTCAGTACAACATATTATGGCAGAAGAGAAATTCGATGGAATTTTACTGGATGCGCCATGTTCAGGGTCAGGTACATGGGGTAGAACCCCTGAGATGTTATCGAAGTTTAAAAGCGAGGAAATATTAAAGTACAGTTCTTTGCAAAAAAATATTGCAAAAAATGTAGTTCCATATTTAAAACCTGGGAAGACCTTAATTTATATTACTTGTTCAGTATTCGCTGCTGAAAATGAAGAAATAACAAGTTACATCTCAAATGAATTGGGACTTGAATTAGTGAGTCAGCATTCAATAATAGGCTATAATAAAAAAGCTGACTCTATGTTTGTTGCCGAATTCATTAAGGTTTAATCACAATTTAAAGGAATCACAAGAACTGGGCAGCTTGCTTTCCGAATGAGTGCTTCAGAAACAGACCCTGATAAGAAATGATCAAATCCTGTCCTACCATTATTTCCCATAATAATTAAATCTGCAGTCCATTCTTTTGCGACCTGAAGAATTTCATCCCTAATATCACCTACACGGTTAAATGTAAATGTTTCAGAAGATCCTGTAAATTCTGTTGCGAGTTTATTCAAGAAATCTTGTGAAGCTTGTTGTTGGATTTCTGATACTTCAGGCACTATGATAGGTTGCTGACCTAGCAAAGGATCTACACCATAAGAAGTAGGTGATGTTGGTGGGACGACAGTAACTAATGCCAATGCTGGATGTATATCCTGAACAATATCTTTTGCATACTCGATTGCTCTACGTGAGCAAGGGGTTTCATCGATTGCTAGCAATATACGATTGAACTTTTTGGTTGTCATGATATTTAGATTATAATGTATATCTAATATATAAAAAACGTTTAAATTAGCTTAATTGTTTTAACAAACAACATAAATATATGGCATTAGGAATATGTGTTTTAAGTTCTATTTCGGTTTTGGAGTCACCGGAATTTTCATCTAATAGAGTTTTTGAGCTCCTGTTTGGGGAAGCATTTACAATAATTGAAAGAAAAAAATCTTGGACAATGATTCAAATATTGGATTCAGAAATACAAGGTTGGATAATGGAAGGGCAATTTGATTTAGTTGAAGATATTGTGCCTATAGATTATATTATTGACGAGGTTGGGGGTTATGCGGTAGCAGGAGAAAACAAAACGATGCAAATATTCCATGGAAGCCCAATACCAGAAAATAAAAGCATTGTTACTTCAAATGACAACTATAAAATTTTATCTGATCTGAGGTCGACATTAGATGGATATGAAGAAGAGCGGGATCGGGAGCAATTGGAAAATTTTGTAGCTTCTTATTTAAATACTCCATTTTCTTATAAAGGAAGGACCATACATGGGGTAGACAATATTGGATTATGTGGATTATTTTATCGTCATTTTGGGATTGAGATTCCAAAAGATATTCCTTCAATTCTTCAATTAGGAACTACAATAGATTTTGTATCTGAAATAAAAGGCGGAGATTTAGCTTTTTTTATAGATGATGATGGTAATTTAAATCATATTGGAATTGTGATTTCCGATGAGGAAGTTCTTCACGTTGTTGAAAAAGTAAGGATTGACTCAATTGATAATGAAGGAATTTTTAATCATGATCTCGAACAGACTACACATAAGTTGAGAATAGTTAAGAGATTAATATAGGTAGGACTAATTACATAAAAAAGCGGCTATAAAGCCGCTTTTTTTATGATTTAAACATTGAATCTGAAGTGCATAATATCCCCATCTTCAACAATATATGTTTTTCCTTCAACGGATAATTTTCCAGCATCTTTAACTGCTGCTTCAGAACCGTATTGTACGAAGTCATCGTATTTAATTACTTCAGCGCGGATAAAACCTTTTTCAAAATCGGTATGAATTACACCAGCAGCCTGAGGTGCAGTAAATCCTTTTTCAATTGTCCATGCACGAACTTCTTGAACCCCAGCTGTGAAATAAGTTGCCAAATCTAATAAGGAATAGGCTGCACGAATTAATTTGTGGACACCCGATTCTTCAAGCCCAAGATCTTCTAGGAACATTTTGCGTTCTTCGTAATCTTCCAATTGTGCAATTTCAGACTCGATCTGAGCAGAAATTACCAAAACCTCTGCATTTTCATCTTTTACAGCTTCTTTTACTTTATCTACGTAAGCATTTCCAGTATTTACAGACGCTTCATCAACATTACATACATAAAGTACAGGTTTAACTGTTAAAAGAGTTAAATCATCAATGAATTCAAAATCATCTTCTGAAATAGGGGCTGTCCTTGCTGATTTTCCTGATTCCAAATGAGTTTTAACGACAGAAAGAACTTCAAAAGTTTTCTTAGCATCTTTGTCTCCACCAGTTTTCGCCATTTTTTCAACTTTTTGAATACGTTTTACTACCGTATCTAAATCTTTCAGTTGCAATTCGGTGTCGATAATTTCTTTATCACGGATAGGATCTACGGATCCGTCAACATGGATGACATTTCCATCATCAAAACATCTTAACACATGAATGATGGCGTTTGTAGTGCGGATATTACCTAAAAATTGATTACCGAGACCCTCACCTTTAGAAGCACCTTTAACAAGACCAGCGATATCTACGATTTCGATGGTATTAGGAACGATTCTTTGAGGGTTTACTAGTTCAGCTAATTTATTTAAGCGTGCATCCGGAACTGTAATTACACCCACATTGGGTTCGATTGTACAGAATGGAAAGTTTGCAGCTTGAGCTTTAGCGTTTGATAAACAGTTAAATAAGGTTGATTTTCCTACGTTTGGTAGGCCTACTATCCCACATTGTAATGCCATAATGCTATTTTGTTAAAATTGCGACAAAGATAACAAAATGAACATAGATTACCTCAGTAGATTAAGAGTATTTTTCATGCGTTAATCATTTTTAAAAGTTTTAAAATATGACATTTTTGTGAAGAATAAGTTATTGATTATGAGAGTTGTAGTTGGTTTTTTACATTTTTTAACATTTTTGGATTAATCCTTAGGATTGAAATAGGTGTCAGAACAATAAAATATACGGACAAATTGGTCCTAAATATATAAGGAGGTATTTATGAAAAAGTTATTTTACGCAGCATTATTTTTAGGAGGCTTATTATTTATTAAGCCAGCAGAAGCACAAGTAAATGTAAGTTTTAATATTGGGGTACAACCTTCATGGGGACCTGTAGGTTATGACTATGCGAGATATTATTACATGCCAGAATTTGATATGTATTATGATGTTTCCAACAGATATTATACGTATTATGACGGTCGGGCTTGGGTTTCAAATCGTTCAATACCAAGAAGATATAGAGGCAGGGATTTCCATAGAACTTATAAAGTTGTAATTAACGAATCAAGACCTTGGAGAAATCACAATCGTTATTATGATCGCTATCACGGATATTCAAGAAATTATTCTCAAGTAGCGATTAGAGATGGAGGTCGCCATTATCATAAATCTGACAAGCACTACCGTAAAATGGAAAAAGAGCATTACAAACGCCACAAGAAAATGGAAAAGCGTTGGAATAAAGGTAGACATCATTAAGAATAGCAGTTATAATATAGGGATAAAATGGGATGGGACTTCAGTTGAAGTCCCTTTCTTTTATCGACAAATATTTTTAGTTTTGTAAAAATTTTTAAATGATCCATTTGGCTATGTTAAAGAAGGCTTTTGTCGTTGGTATTGCCGTATTTTCCACCCTTATTACCATTATTTCGTGCAATTCTATTGTTGGTTCCACAAATTCAAGTGAGTTGGGCGATTCCACTGATGTTGTTGCGGGTAAGAACACGAAAATTCAAAAAGATACCGTTAAGTTGATGGATATTTTGGACTCTTTGAATAAAGGGAAAATTCAATTTCCTCCTTTAGATTCAATTAACAAAGTAGATCCTAAACAGGCTAAAAAAATGCTTAGGGATTCAATTTATAGAGAATTAAATAAAAAGGATAAGCATATTTATTTAACTTTTGATGATGGACCTTTAATAGGTAGTTCGGCAATTGATTCTATAATCACTTCAAAAAACATAAAAATTTCAACTTTTCTGGTTGGAAAGCATGCTGGTATGAGTAAGAGATTAAAGCGTGATTTCGAACATTATATGAACAATCCTTTGGTTGATTGTTATAATCATAGTTATTCCCATGCTGCTAATAAATTTCATGTATTTTACAGCAATCCAGATTTAGCTGTTGCAGATTTTGAAAAATGCGAAAAGGAATTAGGGTTGAAGCATAAAATTGTCAGGATGCCCGGAAGGAACATCTGGCTGTATGACGATGTTAGACGTGTTGATTTAACCTCGGGTAGCCAAACGGCTGATTTACTTGGAGTAAATGGCTATAGAATCTACGGATGGGATGTGGAGTGGAAAATAAATGGTTTAACAGGAAAGCCAGTTCAAAGTGTAGAAGAATTGTATGGTCGTATCCGTAACATGTTAGGAAATAAATCTACATTAAAACCAAATAATATTGTTTTATTGATGCATGATGATATGTTCCAAAATAAAAAGGGACAACAATTATTGAGCAATCTGATTGATAGTTTAAAGCAACACAAGGATTATAAGTTTGACTTTATAGCAAATTATCCTATAAAATATTAATGTTTTGGGGTTGGTTTAAACTTTTTAAATTCAATTTAGTTTAACTTTTATGACCATTTCCCAACTCTTTAAAAAAGTATTACCATTCACCAAACCGTATAAGAATTTAATCTTTTATACATTGCTTTTGACTGTTGTGGGCTCATTTGCTGCCCAAGTCAATGCATTTATATTAAAGTACACGGTTGATACCATAAGTAATTTATTAGTAAACAAAACCCCGCTCCGCACGGGGTTATATCTTTTAGGAATTATTTCTGCCATTTTATTAGGAAAAGAGATAGTCTATTCTATCGTTCAATTTGGACAGAAGTATTATGGTGAGAAATTAAGAATTATGATCGCCAGAGATTTTTCCCAAGCGATTGTCGACCGAATTCTAACGTATAAAATGGCGTTTTATACTTCCAGTGTCAATGAATCAGGTAAATTACAAACTAGAATAGATGCTGGGATCAGTTCCTTAACTCGGTTAGTTCAAAATTTCTTTATAGATATCCTTCCATTGTTTGCAAATGCTATTGTCGCGTTGGTTTGTATGTTTTTGGCAAATTTTTATGTGGGACTAGTAGGCTTGTTTATTATTCCGATTTATTTTTATGTTTCACAATTACAAGCAAAGCGATTGTCTGGTTTCCGGAGGAATATGAGGCAATATAGGGAGAATAAAAGCAATCAGTTAATAAACCTAATAGATTCCATAACTGTAATCAAATCTTTTGTAAGGGAAGAAACGGAGGCTCAAAAACATAAGGAGATTCAGTTTGAGATGACTGAAAATCAAATGGCAACTCGAAAGACCTCCTTTATTTTTGAAAGTATTAAAGGGTTTATCGAGCAAATTGGAGTTGTAATTGTGATCATTCTTACTGCCTATTTTGTTTTGACTGAACAAATGTCCATTGGAGCCATTATGTTTCATATAATGCTGTTTAATAATGTTTCAGCACCAATCAGACAGCTTCATAGAATTTATGATGAAGTCAATGATGCATTGATTTATTCTGAAAGTTTTTTTGGAATTTTGGAAGACGAAGGACAGAAAGAACCTTCTGGTAAATATAGGCCAGATCATATTAAGGGATTGATTGAAATAAAAAATGTAGACTTTTCATATCCAAATGGATACCAAGCATTGACAGATGTTAGTATGAAAATTTGCCCTAATCAGAATACAGCTTTGGTCGGATTATCAGGGGCAGGAAAGAGTACAATAATTAATTTGCTGGACAAATTTTATGAACCGACCACGGGTAAAATTTATTTAGATGGAGTTGATTTAAAGGAATATGATACTGAGTTTTTGCGTGAAAATATTGGGCTTGTATTACAAAAGAATCACATTTTTAAAGGGACAATTGCTGATAATATTCGGTATGGGAAAACAGACGCGAATATAGATGAGGTTATAGAGGCTTCAAAAAAGGCTTCGATCCATGATCAGATCTTAGACCTTCCAAATGGCTATGATTCTGAAGCACATTTACTTTCTGGAGGACAACAACAACGAATAGCAATTGCGAGAATGTTTTTGAAGAATCCACCAATTATATTTTTAGATGAACCTACAGCAAATTTAGATGCGATTGCAACAGAGCAGATAAAAAATAGTTTAGATGCTATTAAAGTTGGACGAACTGTTATTATTGTTTCCCATAGTATTTCTCAGATAATTGATTCTGAACATATCATTGTAATGGAAAAGGGTAGAGTTGTGGAGGATGGAACCCACGATGAATTGTTCGACCTCCATGGAACGTATTATAAGATTTTCAGTGCAATGGCAAATAGCTTAAATATTCATAAGATTACAGAGTCTATGAAAGAAGATTAGTTTTTTAGGAATTTAGGCGTGTTTTTTGTTAATGAAAAATTAAGATTCTAATTATAGAGAATATTAATTTATGCTTTACCCCATACTACGGTCCTTTGTTAAACTAGGCTTAAACTGGTATGTTTCTGACTGGCGATTAAAAAATCTTCAACTAGCTGCTTCAAAAGATCCAGCGATCATTGTGTCTAACCACCCTAATTCATTTTTTGATGCTTTGGTGATCACGGTTCATCAACCAAGTGAAATTTGTTTCTTAACTAGAGGGGATATATTTGCCAATCCATTAGCAAATTGGACATTAAGAACATTATTTATGCTTCCTATCTATAAAAAAAATGATGTTGAAGATGCTGATATAAGTAATGCATTTACATATGATGAATGTGTACATCAATTAAAAATGGGTAGAAAGTTATTAATATTTCCTGAAGGCGTTTCTCGAAATCATTTAGAATTACGACCGTTCATGACAACTGGACTAAGTTCTATTGTACAAAGAGCTGTTCAAATGGATGTTCCCATTCAAGTTCAACCTTATGTCATTTCTTACAATTCATTTGATTTTATCCCTAAGTCAGTTTCTTTAGAGGCATTGGCACCTATCGATAGCACAGATTATTTGAATAATTCAGAAGTTATGACAACTGAATTAATAAACAAGGTAAGGGAAGACCTTGAAGGGAAAATGCAAAATGATTTTAATAGTGAAAATCCTGAGACTCTTAATCAAAGGTCATGGATGAAAATTCCTGCAATGTTAGGTTTTTATTCTCATAATTGGTTTTATCAAATAGTCAAAAAGCAAGTGAAGAAAAAAACTGATAATACCATCTTTTTTGATTCACTTTTATTCGGCGTTCTATTATTTAGCTATCCTTTGCTAGTATTTATTATAAGCTTAGTTTTAGGGAATATATTTGGATTCTGGATTGGAATGTTATTTTTTGTGTTGTTGCCCTTTTTATCATATTGTTGGACTCATTATCAGCCAATAAGAAAAGGAGAGGTCGCGCTTGACGAAAGAGTTAATAAATTGAATCCTTAAAATGATTTTGTTTAGGAGATCTTTTAATTTTGTTTAATATTTTCTTTCCATATTTAAAGGCAAAGAATAATATAATGATAACTAATATTGCTGCCAATAATGGTAGAAAAATGGCAAACACACTCATTAGAGTTGAGCTTATGGTTTCTACAGTTGAGATTATCGGATTGCCGATACCTGCGGTAGTTCCTGAAGATGCTGCTCGAGTTCCTGCAAGCACGGAACTAATTGTAGCCGCTGTTCCTCCACCTGCAATTATCGCTAAAGACCATTGAATCCATGAACTTATTTCTGTGAATTGTGATGCAAAAAGCATTGAACCAGCAACAGTCGCTAAAGGAACGGTAATGCTATCCAGTACATTATCAACAAAAGGTATATAATAAGCGATAATCTCAGTTATGGTGGCAATTCCTGTTGCTATTACTGCAGGAAGTGTTCCAATCCAGGAGTAACTAGAATCCAATGGAATGATTTTAAAATAAGTTCCAAGGCTAAGGAAAAAGATAGGAAGAAATACTCTAAATCCAGTTGCTGCTGCAAGTCCAATTCCAATAAACAAGGAGATTAACAAAGGTAGATACTCGGTCATTGCTTGGTTTTAAGTTATTTACAACAAATTTCCAGCCAAATCTTCAATAAAAAAGGGACTGATAATTAAACCAATCCCTTTTCAATAATTATTGTTGAATTATTATGCTTCTAAGTTCATAATTTCTTCAGCTAAAGATTCCCAATTTTGCTGTAATGATTCCAATTTAGCTTTTTCTGAATTGTAATTTCTCGTGTGTTCTTGAAGCTTAGCTGCATTAGAATAGATATCTTCCTGTGCCAACTCAACTTCTAATTGCTTGACAAACCTTTCTTGAGATTCAATATTTTCTTCCAATAAACTCAATTCTTTATTTTTCTTTTGAAGAACTCTCTTTAAATCCTCTGAAGGCTGAGCTTTTTCTTTTTTAGGTTCTTCTTTAACTTTTTTGACTTCTTTAACTTCAGGTTTTATTACTCTTTTAGAATTCCATTCATCAAATTCTTTATAATTACCTGGATATTCTTTGATTTCTTTATTTTCAATGAACCAGATTTTATTAGCAACATTATCCAGGAAGTAACGGTCATGTGATACAACTATAAAAGTTCCTTCATATTGCTGAAGAGCTTGGATAAGAATATTTACGGAAGCCATATCTAAATGGTTTGTAGGCTCATCTAATACCAAGAAGTTAGCGTCTGCTGTTAAAGCCTTAGCCAAGGCTACTCTAGATTTTTCTCCACCTGAAAGAACTTTTATTTTTTTAAAAACATCATCTCCAGTAAAGAGGAAGCTACCTAAAATTGATCGTAATTCAGTTTCAGTATGTTTTGGAGCAAATGTCACCAATTCTTGAAGAATGGAGTTCTCTAAGTGTAAAGCTTCGAGCTGATGTTGAGCAAAGAATGTTTGAGAAACATTATGTCCTTTCGAACTAGTTCCATCATAATCCTTGTCAGCATCGGCAACAATCCTTAATAAGGTTGATTTACCCTTTCCATTAGCACCAATTAAAGCAATTTTGTCTCCTTTTTCTATGAGGCCATTTGTGTTTTCAAGGATATGGACGTTAGGATAGGACTTGGAAATATTTTCCATGGTTACCACATGTCTTCCTGAAGGTTTTGAAAATTTGAAGCTGAAATTTACTTCTGGGTTATCGTCATCAACTTCATCAACCTTTTCCATTCTATCTAAAGCTTTAATACGCGATTGTACCATTTTTGCCTTACTTGCTTTAGATCTAAAACGTTCAATTAAACGTTCTTCTTGCTTAATTTTTGCCTGTTGATTTTTAAACTGGTTATTTTGGATTTCACCACGAAGTGATTTCTCTTCTAGATAGAATGAATAGTTTCCAGCATATAGAGTTAATTTACCCTTTCTTGATTCAACCGTTTTATTAATAATTCTATCCAGAAAATATCGGTCGTGTGAAACAATAACGATTGCTCCTTCAAAGCTTTGTAAATAAGTTTCCAACCATTTGATAGAAGGTAAGTCTAAGTGGTTGGTTGGTTCGTCCAGTAGTAGTATATCAGGTGCTTGAAGTAGAATTCTGGCAAGCATTACCCTCATTCTCCAACCTCCAGAAAATGTTGCCAAAGGTCTTTGTTGTTCTTCCTCAGAAAATCCTAATCCGGCTAATATTTCATGGGCACGGAATTCGATACTATATCCATCTAATGCTTCAAATTCTGTCTGCTTATCGCTCAGTTTATTTAAGATTTCATCAGAATAGTCCGTTTCTAGTTTTTTTAGAAGCGTTTCAATTTCACTATGCAGCTGGTTTTGGCGTTCAAATGCCTCCATTGCAACATGCAATATACTTTTTTCGGAATGATATGATAACAAATCTTGATTTAAATAACCAAGTTTAAGATCCTTAGCCATAGAAATTGTTCCGCTTGTTGGGCTGTATTCTCCTACGATAAGTTTCAATAAAGTTGATTTACCAGTGCCATTTGCACCGATTAAACCTACTTTATCACCAGGTTTAATATGCCAGTTTGCCTCATCGTACAAGGCCCTAGATCCAATTTCGAAAGTTAAGTTGTTTATAGATATCATTTCGGGTGCAAAAGTAATGAATATTTCTCCATCTTTGGCTACCTTTGCAGTCATGTATAAGTTAGTTAAACCATTTTTCTTTTCCATGAACCCTGAGGAGGCACATCATACAGTGACTTCAGGATTGAAATTTTTTAATAAAATCTGGGGTTCAAAAGCATTATTAAAATCATTGTATTGTGTTGATGACCCTAGATTAGAAACAAAGGTTTTTGGCTTAACCTTTAAAAATCCTGTAGGGCTAGCAGCCGGATTTGATAAAAATGCTGAATATATAGAGGATATGGCAAGATTAGGTTTCGGCTTCATAGAAATTGGAACTGTAACACCAAAACCTCAACCTGGTAATGATAAACCTCGGATGTTCAGATTGATTGATGATCAGGCGCTCATTAACAGAATGGGATTCAATAATAAAGGTGCTGAGGTAGCAGCTGCAAAATTGAAATTCCTAAAAGAAAAAAATGGAGTCTTAATTGGTGGAAATATTGGTAAAAATAAAGTTACACCAAATGAAGAGGCTGTAAATGACTACATATATTGTTTTAAAGCTCTTTTTGATTACGTTGATTATTTTGTTGTGAATGTAAGTTCACCAAATACTCCGGGACTTCGAGATCTTCAAGAAAAGGGCCCATTGATGCACATATTAAATACATTGCAGCAATTAAATTTAGAAAAACCAAATCCCAAACCTATTCTTTTAAAGATTGCCCCAGATTTGACCTTCACACAATTAGATGATATCGTAGAAATCGTTTTGGAAACCAAGATTGCTGGAGTAATAGCGACGAACACGACCATCGCAAGGGAGGGTTTACAAAGTCACCGAATGTTGGTTCAGGAACCAGGAGGTGTAAGTGGTAAGCCTCTTACCAGACGTTCCACTGAGGTTATAAAATATTTAGCTGATAAATCGGAAAAAGCGTTTCCAATTATTGGAGTAGGGGGTATACATTCGGCAGAAGATGCTATCGAGAAATTAAATGCTGGTGCAAGCTTGGTTCAAATTTATACAGGATTTATTTATCAAGGACCGGGTTTGGTTGGAGAGATCTGTAAAGGAATATTGAAAGAAAGAAGTAAATAATAATAGGTGGAATAAATTGATGCCTATGACTAGTCCTGAAAAATAGATACAGTTTTTCAGTGATTAAAAATACATAATT
>JBEBTR010000006.1:0-50910 GCA_040393725.1 Sphingobacterium endophyticum
CAAGGCAAAATTGAAGCGGGTAATTTTGACTTGAACAAGAAATGGGTACCGTTATATAATATCCATAAAATTTATGCAGGTCTTAGAGATGCATATATTTATGCTCATCAAGAATTGGCAAAAGAAATGCTAATCAATATGACAGACTGGGCAATAGATTTGGTTTCCAATCTTTCAGATGAGCAGATTCAAGCGATGTTGAAGAGTGAATATGGAGGTTTAAATGAGGTGTTTGCTGATGCGGCGATGATTTCAGGCAATCAGAAATATCTAAAATTGGCAAATCAGTTTACGCAGCGAGCTATATTAAATCCATTAATACAACATAAGGATGAATTAACGGGTCTACATGCCAACACCCAAATACCGAAAATTATCGGAGCAAAACGTATAGCCGATATTCAAAATAATAAAGAATGGGACAGCGCTTCCCGATTTTTCTGGGAGACTGTCGTTGAAAATCGGACAGTATCTATTGGTGGAAATAGCGCTTATGAACATTTTCATCCCTCTAATGATTTTTCAAAGATGATAACAAGTGTTGAAGGTCCTGAAACCTGCAATACGTATAATATGCTGAAGCTTTCCGTTCAATTATTTCAGACGGATGGTTTGACCAAATATGTTGATTATTACGAAAGAGCACTGTACAATCATATACTTTCAACACAACATCCTGAACATGGCGGATTTGTTTACTTCACTCCAATGAGACCTCAGCATTATCGAGTGTATTCACAACCTCAAACGAGTTTTTGGTGTTGTGTAGGTTCGGGATTAGAAAATCATTCGAAGTATGCCGAATTTATTTATGCTCACAAAGATGACGATCTGTATGTCAATTTATTTATTCCCTCTAATTTAATTTGGAGAGAAAAAGATTTAAAGATAATTCAGGAAAATTCATTTCCTAATGAGTCGAAAACCAAACTAAAGATAGTTGCTAAAAAGAATACCAGATTCAATTTGAAATTAAGGTATCCTAGTTGGGTAAAAGCTGGCGAACTGAAGGTCCGAATCAATGATAATGATACTCAAATTGCAGGCACTCCAGGTGATTATTTCAGCATAGAAAGAGAGTGGAAAAACGGTGATGTAATTGAGTTAGAATTTGGAATGCATGTTCGTGTAGAGCAGTTACCTGACCAATCTAATTATTATTCTTTTTTATATGGTCCCATTGTTTTGGCAGGAAAGAATGGAAATACAGATCTTAAAGGTATTTTAGCTGACGATAGTCGGGGAGGTCACATTCCCACAGGAACCCAAATACCACTGCAAGAACTTCCAGTTATCATTGCTAAACAAGAAAATCTTGAGGAACTTCCAGAACTTATTTCACCTAGAGAATTGAGATTTAAACTGAATAATCTCTATCAGGGAAAAGAATTACAGGAGGAGGAATTAGAACCTTTTTACAAAATTCATGATGCTCGATATACCCTCTATTGGCCACAAGCCAATTCTCTGGAAGATTATCAAGCTCAATTTGATAGTAAAGCATACCTGCAATCAAGGTTGTTAGATTCAGTAAGTATAGATAAGGTGAACTGTGGGCAGCAACAACCAGAATCAGACCATCGGATTTCCTATAAAGAATCCATTACAGGAGTTGATAATAATCTTCAATGGCGATCCGCTACCGGTTATTTTGGTTATGACCTAAAAAATCCAGATAGAAATTCCCGGGTTTTATTCCTTCAGTTTTTCGACCCCAATGGTTCGAGTGAATTCGATATTGAATTAAATGGAAAACTCATTTCATCTATTAAATTAAAGGGAGATAGTAAGCGATTGGTTACCAGAATGATTGATATTCCAAGAGATTTACAGAACTCTGAAATCATGAATGTGAAATTTGTGGCTAAGAATAATTCAGTTACACCTAAAATGACTGAAGTTAGGCTTCTTAATTCAAAGATAAATCTTGATTTTTAATACTGTAAATTTAAACCAATAATTAACCTCAATAATTAGCTAAAACCATTTTGTTTTATCTAATTCTATTCTCATCTGTATAATTCTGATTTTCTAAATAAAAGCAATAATCAATTGCTTTTCAGTCGATTGAAAAAATTTTAATAAAAAATATTTGTATTATAAATAATAAGCGTATATTTAACACTTAACATATTAAGTGTTTTTGAAACATTTAATATAAAAGTAACCAATAGTAACAATTATAAACTTACAATTCAGTTTTTCGAGAATCATATTTAAAAGGTTCAGCTAGAAGAAGAATAGTTCTATAATGAGTCATTTAGCTGTAATTCAATAAGTTATTTCGAGGCTGATAAAAAATAATTAATCACTATTTACAGAACAATTATGAACAACCTAAAGTTATTTTTACTTTATGCCATTTTCATTATGGTGCCTTGTTCGTTGTACGCTCAAACCAAGCTTTCAGGGTACATATTGGATAAGGATAATCAACCAATTCAGGGTGCGAGCGTAGTTGCAGAAACTACGAATCAAGCGACTTCTTCAGATGCAACCGGATATTTTGAGCTTAATCCTACAATAGGATTTATTGTAGTCAAATATCTTGGATATGCTACTCAAAGAATTGAAATAGGAGATAAAACATCCTTTTCAATTAAGTTAGAGCCTTCAGCAGAATCTATTGAGGATGTGGTTGTTGTGGGTTATGGAACCCAATCAAGGCGAAATGTCACTGGAGCGGTAAGTGATATCAAGTCAGAAGATATCGTTCGATCCGCATCGTCCACAACAGCTGGCGCATTAGCAGGTAAGGTTCAAGGAGTTTCAGTGCGGGCGAAGGACGCAAGGCCTGGACGTGGAGCTGCAGTAGAGGTTAGAAATATGGGGAATCCACTATATGTAATTGATGGGATACCATATGGAGGGAATCCAGGAAATGACTGGGTTCAGTCATCTAATGTTTCAGGAGCAGATGCTTTTAACGCATTAAATTTGGAAGATATTGAGAGTATAACCATCCTAAAAGATGCCTCAGCAGCGGTGTATGGATTAAGGGCAGCCCATGGCGTAGTCTTGGTAACAACTAAAAAAGGAACAAAGGACGAAACCATTAAGATTAATCTAAATGGATATCAAGGCTGGCAGAATCTAACCAGATTCCCTACAATGGCTAATGCTGCGCAATATACTAGGGCAATGGTTGAGACGGCGCAGAATGAGAATCGAGATCCCAATTCTGTATATACTCCTGAGGAATTGGCTAAATGGCAGGCGGGCACGGAGCCTGGTTATCAAGGTTATGATTATTATGACCTCATTGTTAGGAAAAATATTCCCCAACGTTATTTAAATGGAAATATAACCGGTGGTACTAAAAACTCCAGTTACTTCCTTTCTATTGGTAATATGACTCAAGATGCCATGATGAAGGATTTTAATTATAAAAGGACTAATCTTCAAGCCAATTTAGAAAGCAAGGTGACCAAAGGTCTTACTATAGGAACGCAAATTTCAGGAAGGCAGGAAAATAGTCAAGATGTAGGATTGCCGGGTGGTGATGGTTATTTTGCTTCAATCCTTGCGATTATGAAGAATAGACCTACCGTTGGTCCATATGCAAATGATAACCCTGAATATCCTAATCATACTCATGATTTTTCATATAATCCTGCAATTTTTAGTAGAGATATTGCTGGATATAAGGATAATACGTATAGAAATGCAAATATCAATCTATATGGAGAATATAAATTTGATTTTGGATTATCCGCAAAAGGAACAGTTTCCTATAACTATACCAATAATAAATTTGATGGCTTTCAATATACCTATGATGTTTATAGTTATATCAATGATGAGTACGTAAGAACACATGGAACGGATTCTAGATGGAGATACCAAACAGAAAGGGAAGTCGTAGCTAAATATGGCCAATTCCAATTAGACTATAACAAGCAGTTTGGTGACCATAATCTTTCAGCAACCCTTGGCTATGAATTATCTGATTATGATAGGAATTATCTAGAATTAGGTAGTAATCCTACGAATAATTACATTCCCTTATTATCTCTAAATGAGATGAATTCCCTAAATGATAATTGGGATTATGAAGCTCGTGTAGGTTATATAGGGCGTGTTAATTACAATTATAAAAGTAAATATCTGGTAGAACTTCTTGGGAGATATGATGCTTCATACTTATACTATAAGGATCATAGATGGGGATTTTTTCCTGGAGTATCTTTAGGATGGAGAATTTCGGATGAAAACTTTTTTGAGGGCCTGAAAAGTACAATCAATGACTTAAAGCTTAGGGCATCTGTTGGGCAGACAGGTAAGGAAGAAGGCGTTTCCATGTTTGGATATTTGGCAGGAAATAACTGGAAACAGGGGAGTGCCATTTTAGATGGTCAATTTGTAACTGGATTAAGACCTAGAGGGCTTCCAGTAAGAAATCTTTCCTGGGTAAAGAATTCAACTTATAATATTGGTATTGATCTTTCTGCACTTAATAGCAAATTAACTTTCACAGCGGACGTATTTAAAATTATAAGGACAGGTTTTCCCGCTCCAAGATATGATGTGTTAATTCCATCTGAAGTTGGGTACTCATTGCCTAATGAAAACTTAAATAAAAACGGATATTATGGTGCAGAAGGTATCATCACTTATTCAGATAATATTGGTGATTTAGGCTATGTAGTTAGCGGTAATTTTACCTATTCAAGATTTAGAAGCTTGGAATCTTACAAGCCAAGATTCGGTAGTTCATGGAATGAATATAGGTCATCTACTGAAGATAGGTGGGGAGGAGTTTGGTGGGGCTACCAAGTTGTTGGCAGGTTTCAATCAGAGGAGGAAATCCGAAATCATCCTATCAATAACGATGGCCAAAATAACAGAAATCAATTACCAGGAGATTTTATCTATAAGGATGTTAACAATGATGGTGTAATTAACTACATGGATGAGCGCCCAATTGGATATCCCACAGGCTGGGCACCTATGTTAAGTTTTGGCGGGAGGATAGGATTAAATTATAAAGGTTTTGATCTGAACGTTGATTTAGCTGGAGGAGCATTGCAATCCTGGTTTCAAGATTATGAATTAAAGAATGCCCTTCATGGAGGTGGTAATTCACCTGCCTACATATTAGAAGATAGATGGCACCGTGAAGATCCATATGATCCTAATAGTAAGTGGATTCCTGGTTATTACCCAGCAATTAGAAATGGAAACTCAGGGCCAAATTCAATGAATAGTGATTTTTGGCTTACCAATGTTAGATACTTAAGAGTTCGGAATTTAGAATTGGGATACACACTACCTTCACGTATTTCTCAGAAGATTAAGGCTGAAAGACTTAGGGTATATATCAATGGTTCCAATCTCCTTTCATTCGATAATGTTAAGAAATTCCAAATCGATCCTGAGATTGATGCACGTGCGGCGGTGGTTTACCCACAACAGCGCACCATCTTAGCAGGATTTAATTTCACCTTTTAATTCGACTATATATGAAATTTCAAATTTTCACTTTAGCTATATTCATTACCCTATTATTTACTCGTTGCGATCATGATAAATGGTTGGATCGTGACCCGAAGGGTATTATTACGGACGAACAACTTTGGAATGATCCAGTTATGATAACGTCTCTTTTAGCCAATTACTATGATAGACTTCCAACATTCCACGGGGTATTTAACACAGGAGGGATGAGCGAATTGGACGATGCAATGTGGTCTGGACATAGAGATCAAAACTGGAGAAATGATATGCAGTTCGGAGACGACTATGGTAGGTATTGGGATTATACGTTAATTAGAGATATAAATTTATCCTTAGAAAATATTCAGAATTTTAGTGCAAAATTAAATGACACTCAAAAAGGATTATTTATTGCTGAACTCAGGTTTATTAGGGCCTTTGTATATTTTGAAATGGTGAAACGCATGGGTGGTGTTCCAATTGTTACCACTCAACTTATTTATGATTTTAGTGGGGATCCAACCCCTTTACAAATTCCCCGTTCAAAGGAGAGCGAAGTTTATGATTTTATTTTCAATGAGCTGGAGGAGATTAAGGAGACTTTAGCTGCCAATAGTGGAAGTCGTACAAGGGCAAATATGGTGACAGCATTGGCATTACAGAGTCGTGCAATGCTTTACGCAGGATCGATAGCAAAGTACAATAATCTTATGGGTAGTCCTATTTCCACATCAGGTGGGGAGGTTGGCATCCCAGCTTCTATGGCATCTGGATATTACACGAAATCTTTAAATGCATCAAAACAGATTATTAACAACGGATCTTATCGCTTATATAATGAAAATGCTGATAAAGGGGCAAATTTTTATGATATGCTCAACAAGAAAAATTTTAACGAAGTAATTTTTGCAAAAGATTTTAAAGTAGGAGTAAAGAGTCATTGGTTCACTTATGACAATATCATAAAAAGTTTTACGGAAGACAATGAATCATCCTCAACTTTATCACCATCATTGAGTTTCGTGGAAAGTTTTGATTATTTGGATGGAAGAAAAGGACAATTAAATTATAAAACAAATGCTGGGGAATATATTGCTTATACCAATGCTTCAGATTTATTTAAGAATAAAGATGCTAGGCTTTTTGGAACAGTAATCTATCCGGGTACCACATTTAAAAGCAGAAATGTAAGTGTTCAGGCAGGTGTTGCTGTTTGGGAAAACGGGAAATATCAATTCCGTACATCGCCAGTATTAGGAAGTCAGATCGAAGGTGGATTGTTTACGGGTTTTGATGGACCTATGGACAATCAACAGGACGTAAGTAATACAGGGTTTTATATGAGAAAATTCATCAGTGATGGATCTGGAGCAAGTGCTCGGGGAATATCTGCTGAGAATTGGTGGCCATGGTTCCGTATGGGTGAAATATACCTTAATGCAGCAGAATCGGCTTTCGAATTGGGTCAGGCAGAGGCTGTAAATTATATAAACGCTGTTAGAGAACGTGCGGGTTTTCCTGCTAATAGTATTAAGACGTTAACAACAGAAATCATAAGGAATGAACGTCGTGTTGAGTTGGCGTTTGAGGATCATAGGTTCTTTGACTTAAAAAGGTGGAGAGTTGCTCATCAAGTTTGGAATGGTAATGAAAACAATGATAATGCAGTGGTATATGGCTTATATAGCTATAGAATAATTCGACCTGGACATGCTGATAATAACAAATTTATTTTTGAAAAAATCAGACCCACTAGATTCCGTAGAGCGCGTATGTTCAGAATGGCGAACTATTATTCCTCTATTGATCAGAATGTCATTAATAATAATCCAAAAATCGTTAGAAATCCATTTCATTAATCTTTATTATTATGAAAAATCAAATCTCAATAATATTAGTTCTTGCATGCATGATCATGTTTTCAAGTTGTGAATATGACAACTTTGCACAACCGGAATCTTCAATATCTGGGAATGTAGTTTATGATGGATCAGCTGTTGGGGTAAGAAATAATGGCCCACAATTAGAATTGTGGGAAGAAGGTCATGCATTAAAAACTTTAATCCCTGTTTTTATAAGACAAGACGGTTCATTCGCTGCAAGCTTATTTGACGGTGAATATAAATTGGTGAGAAAAGGAGACTCTCCATGGTTGCCTCAATTTCAAGATACCATTTTGATAAAAGTAAATGGAAATACAAAAATAGACATACCTGTTACACCGTACTTTGCTTTAAAGAATGTTGCATTCAATAGAAATGGAAATAAAGTAACTGCAACTTTTACAGTGAATAAAGTTGTTGAAAATGCTAATTTAGATAATGTCCGACTTTATATGAGTGGAAGAATGCTCTTGGACCAGGTGGACAATCAATTTAGTAGAGATCTAGATGTTGATGATATACAACTTGGATCAGCTTATACTTATACGGTTGATATTCCAGAAAATCTTTCCAATTTAGAAGGAGTTTTTGTGCGAATCGGTGTTAAATCAAATTCTTCAGGTGAATATTTATATTCACAAGTTCAAAAACTTGGAGTTAAATAAATTGAAAACCAACTAAAGAGTTAATCCAAATAAAATGCAATTAAACCGAATATATTATTTTCTAACGCTTATTATTTTTAGTCTATCAAGCAGTAGCAGCTTGGCTCAGTCATATAAGTCAGGACCAGCGGAAAAAGATTTTGTAGCTTATCTATTTACTTATTTCAAAGGAAATGCTGTACAAGATGAGGCTGTATGTTATGCAATAAGTACAGATGGATATAATTTCAAAGCTTTAAATAATAATAATCCAATTCTGAGTTCTGACAAGATTAGCTCGACAGGAGGAGTACGTGATCCCCATATTTTACGGGGAGAAAACGGAAAGTTCTATATGGTTTTAACTGATATGACCTCCTCGAAAGGATGGGATTCCAACAGGGCAATGGTTCTTTTAAAATCGGATGATTTAATCAATTGGACACATTCGGTTATTAATATTCAAAAAAGGTTTCAGGGCCATGAAGAATTGAAAAGAGTTTGGGCACCTCAGACGATTTTTGATTCTACTGTTGGGAAATATATGGTTTATTGGTCAATGCAACATGGGAATGGTCCTGATATAATTTATTACGCCTATGCGAATTCTGATTTTACTGATTTCGAAGGTGAACCAAAAGTTTTGTTTACCCCTAAGAATGGAAAGTCATGTATTGATGGTGATATTGTCAATAAGAATGGCCTATACTATATGTTCTATAAAACAGAAGGACATGGGAATGGGATTAAATTAGCAATAACTGATTCTCTTACATCAGGAAAGTGGATTGAACAACCAGGATATAAGCAACAGACAAGAGATGCGGTTGAAGGTTCAAGTGTTTTTAAATTGAATCATTCGGACAAATACATTTTGATGTATGATGTTTATGGAAAAGGGAAATATCAATTTTGTGAGTCTATTGATTTGGATAAATTTAAGGTCATTGATCATAACATCACTATGGATTTCCATCCAAGGCACGGGACAATCATTCCGATTTCAAGGGAGGAATTGATAAACCTAACCTCAGAATGGGGATTGCCTGCCGGAATAGAAATTCCTAAAGCTGTAAACCCAGTACTCAAAGGCTTTTACGCCGATCCTGATGTGCTATATTCAAACAAAACCAAGAAATACTATATCTATCCTACGAGTGATGGTTTTGATGGTTGGGGAGGTTACTATTTCAAGACCTTTTCATCCGACAACTTAAAGGATTGGAAAGATGAAGGTGTCATATTAGATCTAAAAAAGGATGTTTCATGGGCGGATCGAAATGCTTGGGCTCCCACGATTACCGAGAAAAAAGTAAAAGACCAATACAAATATTTTTATTATTTCACGGCAGCACAAAAAATTGGTGTTGCTGTATCGGATAATCCTACCGGACCATTTAAGGATTCAGGTAAGCCACTAATTGATTTTAAACCGGAAGGGATTAAAGGCGGTCAGGAAATTGATCCGGCGGTATTCAACGATCCTAAATCCGGCAAAAGTTATTTATACTGGGGAAACGGATATTTAGCAGTCGCGGAATTAAATAAGGATATGATCTCTATTAAAAGAGAAACCATAAAAGTAATTACCCCTTCTGATGGCACTTTTAGGGAGGGGATTTATGTTATTTACAGAAACGGGATTTACTATTTTCTATGGTCTGAAGACGATACTCGGAGTGAAAATTATAGAGTGAGATACGGTACATCAAAATCAGCATTTGGTCCCATAGAGATCAAGGAAGACAACTTGATTCTTTCAAAGGATTCGAGCCAAGGTATTTACGGTACAGGTCATAATTCTGTATTACAGATACCAGGCAAAGACGAATGGTACATTGTATATCATAGATTTAATTACCCGAATGGGATAAACATGGGGGATGCTGCAGGTTTTAATAGGGAGGTCTGTATCGATAGGATGTATTTTGATTCAGATGGTAATATAATTCCTGTAAAGCCAACTCATCAAGGTATTAATGAATAATAACTGTAAAAAATGAACGAATTGAAACCTATATTATTTATTTTTTTTGTTAGTTGTATAGCTTATTTTCTACCTTCTTCAGTATTTGCTCAACCGGGTTTTGGAAAAGCCGAAAAAATCAATTTAGGTTGGACTTTTAAATTACAGGAGGACAAAATTCTAGATGAGAACAGTAGGAGAGATAGGTCCTGGAAAGAGATTCGACTTCCACATGATTGGTCGATCAAAGAACCCCTTAGTCCAACATTGGCAAGTGCGACAGGATATCTTCCGGGAGGGATTGGATGGTACCAGAAAGAAATTGAAATACCTGCTGAAAAAGAAGGTGAGCAGGTGTTTTTGTATTTTGATGGGGTCTATAATAGAAGTGAGGTGTTTGTTAATGGTAAATCTGTAGGGAAACGGCCAAACGGTTATGTTTCATTCTCTTATGATATCAGTCCTTATTTAAATTATGGGGGCAATAATCTAATAAGTGTCAAAGTAGATCATAGTAAGGATGCAGATTCTAGATGGTATACAGGATCAGGTATATATCGTGATGTTTGGTTAGTTTATGCCAACAAGATTCGATTTGATCAGTGGGGTGTTTATGCCTACCCAGAATTAAGTAACGGAAAATCAACATTACAAATTCAGGTAGAAATGCTGAATCAATCAACTGCTGTTAAAGATATTGAAGTTGAGACGGAGATGTTTGATCCTTCAGGCAAATCAGTAACTAAAAAAGTAATAAAAACAAAGATAAATGCATCTGGGAAAAATGCTATTGAACTTGGTTTAAAAGTTAACAATCCTGCTCTTTGGAGTTTAAACTCACCAAATCTATATGTGCTTAAAACTAAATTATTAGCGGATGGGAAAATATTGGATCAATCAGAAATAAAGACTGGTTTTCGAAAATTTACTTTTGATCCTGATAAGGGATTTGCATTGAATGATCAATGGATGAAGGTGAAGGGAGTGTGTATCCACCATGATGCCGGAGTATTAGGTTCTGAATTGTATCCAACAGTCTGGAGAAGGAGATTGATGAAATTAAAGGAAATTGGTGTGAACGCCATCAGGACGAGCCATAATCCGCAAGGTAGATCTTTTTATGATCTTTGTGACGAATTGGGTTTTTTGGTAATCAATGAAGCTTATGATGAATGGGAGTTTCCAAAAAGAAAATGGTTGGATGGTTGGAATGAAGGTGTTCCAGGTTTTCAGGGTTCAACTGATTTCTTTGAAGAATGGGGTGAGAAAGATTTAGAGGATATGGTTAAAAGGGATCGAAATCATATGTCCATTTTTGCCTGGAGTATCGGGAATGAGGTTGATTATCCAAATGACCCCTATTCGCATCCGATTCTTGATGGAAAGAAGGACGGCGGGTTTACTCAGGCAATCTACGGGGGATTTAAGAAGGATGCACCTGATGCAAATCGATTAGGGGCCATATCGAAGAAGCTTGCTGCTGTAGTTCGTAAGTTTGATTCTAGTAGACCAGTTACTGCTGGATTGGCGGGTGTAGCAATGTCCAACGAAACCGAATATCCAGAAGCATTAGATATTGCTGGATACAACTATACAGAAAGTAAATACCAAGAAGATCATTTAAAATACCCAAAACGTGTGATCTATGGTAGTGAAAACAGGCATGACCTTGAAGCTTGGAAAGCTGTAACTGAAAATGAGCATATATTTGGACAATTTCTATGGACGGGAATAGACTATTTAGGTGAATCAAGAAAATGGCCAACTAGAGGTTTTTATTCTGGATTAATGGATTTTGCAGGGTTTATCAAACCGAGGGGCTATTTTCGTCAATCCTTATGGTCAGAAAAACCAATGGCCTATCTGGGGACCTATCCAATTAAAGACGGAAATCCTATAGATGATAAATGGATTCAACAAAAAAACAAAAATTCGCCTGATCCATCGGGTGCACCCTGGATTGATGCCTGGCCAAACTGGAATTATGAGAATGGCCAATTAATAAGAGTTGTAGGGTATAGCAACGCTCCTAAAGCGTTCCTTAAACTTAATGGGGAACAGATTGACGATATTAAGAACTATGATTCAAAAACAGGGATCTACGTATGGGATATTCCTTTTAAAGCTGGTAAGCTTGAAATAATTGGATTAGATGTGAATGGGAATAAAGTGTCTCAGGATGAGATTAAAACAAGTGGGCCGGCGAAAAGAATCAAAATTATAGGGCCAAGTGAAATTGAAATTAATAAGGAGGATGGAATTGCACAAATTGAATTGCAATTGTTGGATCAGGAGGGCAATGCCGCTTTTTTATCGGAGAGTGAGATTTCATGCCATATTTTAGGCGATGTTCGTTTGTTAGGAATGGAGGCTGGTAATAATACGGATATGTCGGATTATACAGATCATAAACAAAGAGTTTATCATGGTAAAATGATTGTTTATTTACAGGCTAACCCGGATTTTAAAGATACTGCATTTGTTAAATTCTCCTCACCTTGGATAGAATCAACTGAAGTTGAAATAAAATTCAATTAAAAATGGTCTTTCCGTAATGGAAAGACCATTTTTTAAAATTTAAGATCTAAATTCCCATATCTTGAGCTGACCAGCTAGGAAGATACCTCAAGAAAGACATGATTTGATCTTTGTAGATATCTTTATTTAAAACATAAAAAAAGGCTCCTTTTTTAGAGTTTTCTTTATCTTTTTCATTTAGTTTAATGAGCAAGTTAGATGATAGTAGTTTTCTGTTGAAATTTCTTTTATCGATTACAATGTCATAGACAGCTTCATATAAGCTAGAAATCTGTGGAAGTGTAAATTTCTCAGGTAGAAGTTCAAAAAGAATTGGATATAAAGCGGCTTTACTTCGTAATAATCTTTTGGCAGTGCTTATCATTTCATCATGATCAAAGATAAGTTCTGGGTAATCATCGATTGGAAACCATTTTGCCTTAAATTCATCAGTTAAGATATGTTGATATTCCTTTGTATCGATAAGTGCAAAATAGGTTATGCTTACTACGCGGCCATGTTTTTCACGATGCGGTTTTCCAAACACCGCAGATTGTTCCATATAGACATCTTCTAAGCCGGTAAGTTTTAATAATACTCTTGAAGCTGCTTCGTCGGGACTTTCGTCTGGCTGAACAAAACCGCCCATCAAACTCCAGTTGTTTATTTCTGGTTCAAATCCTCTTTTTATAAGCAAAATTTGCAAAGATTCCCCATCAAAACCGAATATTATGCAGTCAACCGCGAGGAGCGTACTAGGTTCATCTTTATAAAATTCCATATTTTCCTTAAATGTTGTGTGGTTGTTTAGTTTTCTTTTTATTCTTGAAGTTGAGGCAAAATACAAAATTTAATTAAAAATTCTAAAATTCAATTTAGACGGAATCTTCTTAATTTCGGCCAAATATTCCCTTAAAACGTTATTAATCGACTTAATTAAATTACATACATTAAAATCGTATCAGAATTGGTTAATTTTATGCTCATCACTAAAAACCAATTAAATTCAAAATAATTGTTTATTTTGAGATAATAAACCTAATGCCGGTCTATTTTCTATGAAATCAATAACACGATCTAATCAAAGATTTCTATTGCCAATTATTATTGTCGCAGCAATTTCTTCCTTAATATTTTTCCTTGTTAAGGATTGGAAATCAATTGAGACTGATTATAATGAATGGAAAGTTAGTGCCGGATCCAAAGAAAGTATAAAATATTCTACCCTTTCTGAAATAGATACCAATAATGTAAAGAATTTGGAGATTGCATGGATATATCAATCAGAGCAAGGAGATAGCAGCAAATTTGGACCGATGCAGACCAACCCAATTATTGTCCAAGATATCTTATATGCTGTTTCTCCAAAAATGAAATTATTTGCCTTAAATGCAGCAACGGGTAAGGAAATGTGGGTATTTGACCCTCGAGATTCTATAAAAAACGAAAGGTGGCACCGTAAAAGTGAAAATATGAATAGGGGCGTAGCCTATTGGGAAAAGGACGAGGATAGAAGAATAATATTTACGGTTGGCCCTGTTGTATTTTCAATTGATGCAAGTAATGGAAAATTGATAAAATCATTTGGTGAGGCGGGAGGAATAGATTTGAGGAAGGGATTAGATAGAGAGATTCAAAAGTCTAATATGACACCAACTTCACCCGTGATGGTTTTTAAGGATTATTTTATTGTTAGCGGTCAAGTTGATGAGGGTACCCCTGGACATATCCGTGCATTTGATGTTAGAACTGGTGAGCAAAAATGGATTTTTCATACAATTCCATATCCAGGAGAGTATGGTTATGATACATGGGAAGATTCAACCGCTTATAAAACGAAAGGATCAACAAATGCTTGGTCTGGATTTAGTCTGGATGAAAAAAGAGGAATTTTATTTGCTGGGATAGGAAATCCAACAAATGACTTTTATGGAGGGGATAGGTGGGGGGATGGATTATTTGGAAACTGTATTCTAGCATTGGATGCTAATACCGGCAAACGATTATGGCATTTTCAGACGGTTCACCATGATGTCTGGGATATGGATATATCAAGTGCACCAATATTGGTTAGCTTAAACAAGGATGGAAAAAAAATCGATGCAGTAGCACAGACTACCAAAACGGGTTTAATATTTGTTTTGGACCGATTAACTGGAAAACCAATATATCCAGTTGAAGAACGGGCAGTGCCTACGGAAGGGGCTGTTCATGGAGAGAAGCTTTCTCCAACTCAACCCTTTCCGGTATTACCAGCTCCATTTGCAAGACAGGGCATGACCGAAAAGGATTTAAACAGTTTGGTCTCCAAGTCTTCTTTTGAAGATATTAAAAAACGCTATCAGCAATATAATTCGCACGGTATCTATACTCCACCTTCAATTAATGGGACCATCATATTTCCTGGATATGATGGTGGAGGAGAATGGGGAGGACCATCTTTTGATCCAGAGACGGGGATTCTATATGTTAATTCCAATGAAATGACATGGGTATTGAATTTGGTAAAATTGGAGAGCAATGTGGAAGGGAAAAAGACCAATATAGAAGCTGGAGCGATTTTATATAAAAAGAACTGTATGACTTGCCATGGTCCAGAACGAATGGGTGGAGGTGACTATCCTTCCATCATAGGTGCAGAGAAAAAGTATAATTACACAAAGTTCAATGAATTATTATCTTCTGGAAGACGGATGATGCCCCCTTTTAATCATTTATCTGAGGAAGAAAGAATTGCCCTAGCTTCATTAGTCCTTGATTTGAAGGATAAACAGGGCTTGACATATTCTGGAAAGCCAGAAACTTTAAAAGTCGGAATGGAAGAAGATGTTAATAGGCCTAATTATTCGAATACTGGATATAATAAATTCTTGACGAAAGAAGGTTATCCTGCAGTGAATCCTCCTTGGGGAACTCTAAACGCAATTAATTTAAATACGGGTGAGTATGTTTGGAAAACACCTTTTGGAGAATTTGAAGAGTTGAAGAAAAAAGGAATTCCAGCAACAGGAAGAGAAAATTATGGTGGATCGATCGTAACTTCCTCAGGATTACTTTTTATTGCCGCAAATTCTGATGGAAAATTCAGAGCTATTAATAAAACTAACGGGAAAATTTTATTTGAAACTGACCTTCCTGCACCAGGTGTGGCCACTCCTGCAACTTATCAAGTGAATGGGAAGCAATTTGTTGTGATTGCTTGTGGTGGTTCAAAATGGGGAGGTAAAAAAGGGGATTCATATGTTGCTTTCGCTTTACCAAAAAAATAATTCATCAAATTCATATATTTTATTCTTATCCTATTAATAACCTATCATGAGTAAGTCATCCTTAAATCAGATTATTTTAACGCTGTTCTTAGTATTTACAATTCTTCAAAGTTTCGCCCAAATTAAGGTGATTTGTGTTGGAAATGGGTTTACTTACGGTAGCAATATTACAAATAGGAATCTTAATTCTTACCCCGCTCAACTATCCTTTTATTTAGGGAAAGAATATAGTGTTCAAAATCTAGGAAGTTTGGATACCATTGATTATAGGCTTACTGAAGAATTTCAAAAATCAGTATTAAGTAATGCTCAAATCATCATAATTGATATCAAACCAGACTTCAATAGATTTAGTGAGGCAAATTATACGGTAAAATTTAAGGAAGAACTAAAAGAGATTATAAATAAATATCAGAACTTATCTGAGAAACCTGAAATCATATTATTATCTCCATTAAGAAATTTCAATAATTCTAACATCGAGACTGCACTTCAACAGAAATATGCTCCTATTTATGAGGAATTAGCTTATAATTTAGATTTAAAGATTGTCAATCTGCATCATATTTTCGGAAATGAATGGAGTGATCACTTAATGCCAGATAAGAAAAATATATCTTCAATTGCGGCAGGTAAGATTGCTGAAAAGATATATCATACAATTTCAAATATTGAAAATAAAAGGACAGATGTAATTGCTAATTTTAAATTAAAGCCTGTGTCAGAATTTAATTTCCATGGATATAAGGGATATAAATTTCTGAATGATGGCGTTGAGTATTTTATAGTAAAACCAAAAAGTCCTGCAAATGGTAACCCATGGATATGGAGGGCAAGATTTTGGGGTCACGAGCCTCAAACGGACATTGATTTGTTAGAAAGAGGTTTTTACCTAACATATTGTGATGTGAGTGATCTATATGGCTCGGACCAAGCAATTGCAAGGTGGGACACATTTTATAAATTGGCAACTGAGGCAGGACTTCATAAAAAAGCAGTATTAGAAGGGATGAGTCGAGGAGGCTTAATTGTTTATAATTGGGCAGCTAAAAACCCTGCTCAGGTCGCAGCCATATACGCTGATGCCCCTGTCATGGATTTCAAAAGCTGGCCTTTAGGGAAAGGAACCTCTCCTGGGTCAAAAGATGATAGCCAAAGATTATTGAAAGCCTATGGATTTAATAATGAAACTGAGGCTCTAAATTGGAAAAAGAACCCAATTGATCATGCTGAAGTATTGGCTTCATCTAAAATTCCCATGATTCATGTTGTCGGTGATGCTGATGAGGTTGTGCCTGTCAATGAAAATACCCAAATATTCGAAAATCGATTAAATAAATTGGGGGCCTTTATAAAAGTCATCCATAAAAAAGATATTGGCCATCATCCACATTCTCTGAATAATCCAGAACCCATTGTGGAGTTTATTTTGAAGGCCACTGGTCATTTTGAAAACCGATGCATAAAAGCGGTCCCTGGTAATGAATTCCGTTCTGGTGCGGGCTGGATTAATGGATCAGATTGGCATGATGTTGCTCAAGATATACAACATACCCTGGAAAATAAGAAAGTGACTTTATTGTTGTTAGGGAATTCTATTACACAAGGGTTTGGTGGTAACAGGTCATTAATTAATACCAAACAGGGAAAGGATTTCATGGATATGGCTATGAAAGGTAAGTCATGGGAAACTGCAGGTATTTCAGGTGATAAAACTCAAAACCTACTTTGGCGCCTTCAAAATCAAAACTATAATGTAGCTAAACCTGAATTTGCCGCCATTACTATTGGAATAAACAATGTAACTCCTGGGGATGATCCCGAGGATATTGCAGCTGGAATAATTGCCTGTGCGATTGAAGCAAAAAAACAAATGCCAAATACTAAAATAATCTTATTCGGTCTTTTACCTGCAGGAAAAGAAGTGAACAGTTCAAGCAGAATCGCATGTCGCAAAATTCATGAAATTTTAGCCGAATCAAATCTTAGCGATATTCATTATATAAATCCAACTTCATGGTTTGTCAATACAGACGGCTCCCTAAAATCCGAACTATATGCTGGTGATTATCTACATTTAAGTACTGAAGGTTATAAAATATGGAGTTCAAAAATTACAGATCTTATCAATCAATTTTAGAGTTTTAGACAAAAGACATTTACTTTTTAATTGATGTATGTTTATACAAACTTTTTCATTTGTTTGGTTATATTAAAAAGATTCTATAATTTAGTTTAACCTAATTAAAAACTCGAACTATTCCTTATTTAATAGACTTTGGAGAAGCTCTAAAGTGAATTGATGCATTTTTTGTTTCAAATCATCAACTATGCATAAGGGGAAATGTAACCATTACATTGATAGTTCTTTAAAATTTTTACTTGCTGATGGAATTTTCTTAAATTCATGTAATAATCAATTGAGTTTTAAACAATTATCATTTAATGCCGTAAACCTTCATGTATTTCCATAAATCCTGGAATCATTTTCTTTATGAAAAGGTCGATTATTAAAATTGTATTTTATTCATTCTGCTTACATACAATTGTTGGCTGCAATTCGGAATCGAGTTCCAAGGATTCACAGTTGAAAATAAAAGCGATTGACAAAAGAGAATCATATATACGTGCAATCAATGGTAGTGACGAAGAAATAGATTCCAATGTTATTGAAAGAGGAAAGGTCATGATATCCTATTCTGACTGTTATACTTGTCATAAAGAAGATAAGAAACTAATTGGACCGTCATTTTCTGATATAGACTTAAGGTATCCACGAAAGGAAGTGTTCATCAAAATATTGGCTCAACGAATAATACATGGCGGTCGAGGGGCATGGGGAAATGCTGAGATGAGTGCTCACCCAAAATTAAAAACTGAAGATGCTGAAGACATGGTAGCCTATATTTTATCATTTTCTTCATCTGCAAGTAAATAGAAATATAAGATCTATTCAATTTCATGTAAAAATTAAATAGACTTCAATAACCATTATAAAAAAGACAACTAGGATCCCAATGGTCCGAATTTGTGATCCATTATAAGACTTAATACTATGATAATAACTAAACAATTTGTCATAATACTGCGTAAATCAAAAATAATTATTTCTGTATTTACAGGCTTGGTTATAATGATTGGACTGCTGACAATGTGCAGTCCTTCAGATTCAACAAGTGCTGATTCTGGTAAATTCGAATTGCCAAAATATGTGGATTATAATTATGATATAAAGCCTATCCTTTCGGATAAGTGTTTTGCCTGTCATGGGCCGGATAATAATACAAGAGAAGGTGGATTAAGATTGGATACCGAAGAAGGGGCATATAAGGCACTGGCAGAAAGTCCAGATAAACATGCAATCGTGCCAGGGAAGCCCAATATCAGTGAGGCATTTCTTCGCATTACATCTGATGACGAAACCCTTCGAATGCCTCCAATAGCATCCAATTTGCCATTGAGCAACTATGAAATTGACTTAATAGAAAAATGGATAAAACAAGGTGCTGTTTATAAGCCACATTGGGCATTTACAGCGCCTGTAAAGCCGGAAATCCCTCAACAGAATAAAATAAAATGGGGTGAAAATGATATAGATAAGTTTGTTTTGGATAAGATGCTGAAGGCAGGATTTGAACCAAATCCAGAAGCGGATAAAAATCGATTATTACGTAGAGTAAGTTTAGACCTTACTGGGCTTCCTCCTGATGAAAAGGTAATGGAGCGATTCTTAAAAGATACTTCATCAAAAGCATATGACCGATTAATAGATGATTTAATGTCTTCAAAAGCCTATGGTGAACAAATGGCATTGCATTGGATGGATGTGGCTCGCTATGCGGATTCATATGGATATCAGGATGATGATATTAGGACACAATGGCCATGGCGAGACTGGGTAATCCATGCTTTCAATGAAAACATGCCGTATGACCAATTTGTCACCTGGCAATTAGCTGGTGATCTTTTGCCGAATCCCAACAAAGAACAAATCCTGGCAACAGCCTTCAATAGAAATCACAAAATTACGGAAGAGGGAGGGGTTGTTGAGGAGGAATACCGTGTTGCTTATGGACTTGACAAAACAAATACCTATGCAAAAGGAATTCTGGGGATTACGATGGAATGTGCGCAATGTCATGATCACAAATATGATCCATTTACACAGAAAAACTATTATGGAATGTATGCATTCTTTAATAATTCACTGGAAAAGGGTTTGGAAGGATTGGTTTATTCAGGGCCATCTAAAACTCCCAGATTAACCATTACCCAAGAGGATATTAAAGGTATTTTGAATTTTGTTAATCAGAACGCTGACGATGGGGATGTTTCTGTATCCGTAATGGGAGAAAGAGATAGTATCCGACCAACTTATGTTCTCGATAGGGGAGTTTATGATGCGCCAAAAGAGAGGGTTTACCCACAGACACCACAATCAGTTTTGCCATTTGACAGCACGAAATATGCTTCAAATCGATTAGGACTAGCTCAATGGACATTCAGCGAGAAAAATCCACTGACATCACGGGTTTTTGTCAATCAAATGTGGGCGATGATCTTTGGACGGGGTTTGGTCGCTTCGGTAGCTGACTTTGGAAATCAAGGGGATCTTCCAAGTCATCCTGAATTGTTGGATTGGTTGGCTTTGGATTTTCAAAATAATGGTTGGGATGTGAAAAGATTAATCAAGCAATTGGTCAGTTCCGCAACTTATAAACAGTCATCCCAAATTAATTCAAAACATTTAGAAAAGGATCCGGATAATATTTACTTAGCGCGTTCAAAGAGATTAAGGCTACCTGCTCAAATGATTCGAGATCAGGTATTGGCTACCAGTGGTTTGTTAAATAGATCCATAGGTGGACCAAGTATTAAACCCTATCAACCTGATGGCATTTGGGAAGTTAGTAGCTCTGGGCGTGGTGCATTGGCGCAGTATGTTCAGGACCACGGTAAAGATCTCTATAGGCGTGGATTATATGTGTTTTTTAAATTAACCTTACCACCACCAAACATGCTGATTTTTGATTCCAGCAACCGTGACGCTTGTGAGGTTCAAAGGAATAGGACGAATACTCCATTACAGGCATTGGTGATGATGAATGATCCTGCAATTTTAGAGGCCGCTAGAGTTTATTCCACCAATTTAATTAATAATGCCCCAAATAAAGGCGAAACAGATCTTATTAAAACCGCCTTCAAAAAAGTATTATGTAGAGATGCTACAGCTGATGAATTGAAGTTGTTAGATGAATATTATAAAGAAGAATTTGCTAGGTTTTCTGAGAAAAAAGCGGATGCAACTGCCTTTTTGAAGGTAGGAGAAGCGCCAATTGACCAAAAAATTCCGGAAGTAAAATTGGCAGCCTTAATGTCTGTGGTTCATGCCATTTATAATCTTGAAGAAACATTGACAAGAGGGTAAAATAAGGTTAGAAGTCTAATTGTAGATTGTTATGAAAAAGAAAGTAGATTCCAATTTTGATAAAGAAATAAAAGAAGCACAACTGTTCCAAAATAGAAGACAATTCCTTTCAAGTTTGAGTATAGGGATAGGAAGTGTTGCTTTGGGAGCATTATTAATTCCTGACTTATTTTCTGGAAAAGCAGGTAGTCAAGAAGCATTTGAAAAAGCTTTGCCACATTTTGCCCCAAAAGCGAAGCGTGTAATTTATTTATTCCAATCAGGTGGAGTGTCTCAATTGGAGTCTTTTGACCATAAACCTAAACTAAGGGAAATGATGGGCCAGGATCTTCCTGAATCAATCAGGGGAGGACAAAGGCTAACTGGAATGACGGCAGGGCAAGCAAACTTTCCTTTAGTTGGCTCTTACTTTGATTTTGCACAATATGGACAAAGCAGAGCTTGGGTCAGTAGTCTTTTTCCACATATGGCAAAAGTTGTGGATGACCTATGTATCATTAAATCCATGCATACCGATGCGATCAATCATGATCCAGCGATTACTTTCTTCCAAACAGGATCACAACAAGGGAGTCGGGCAAGTATGGGAGCTTGGTTGAGCTATGGATTGGGGAGTGAAAATCAAAATCTTCCTGGATTCTGTGTTTTGGTATCGAAAGGGAGGGGAAATGGTCAGGGGGTTTATTCAAAACTATGGACCAATGGCTTTTTAGACTCTGTCCACCAAGGGGTGCAATTTATGGGGGGACCAGATCCCGTGCTTTATTTAAACAATCCCGAGGGCACAGATAAAATGAGTAGAAGAAAACTTTTAGATAAGCTCTCAGAACTCAATAGCATGCAATATGAGACTTTTGGAGACCCAGAAATCACGGCAAAGGTTCAACAATATGAGATGGCGTATAGGATGCAAACCTCCGTTCCAGAGGTAACTGACCTTTCAAAAGAACCTGACCACATTATAAAGATGTATGGTCCAGAATGCCTGGTACCCGGCACTTATGCTGCAAACTGTTTGCTAGCTCGGAAACTATCCGAGAATGGAGTTCGTTTTGTACAGCTGTATCATCAAGGCTGGGATCAGCATGGCGGACTTCCAGGAGAAATGGCTTTACAGGCTAAAGATGTCGACCAAGCTTCTGCCGCATTAATTACCGATTTAAAACAACGTGGTTTACTTGACGAAACATTGGTGATTTGGGGCGGAGAATTTGGTCGTACCAATTACTGTCAAGGTGGTTTGACAGTAGATAATTATGGACGCGATCATCACCCTCGTTGCTTTAGTATTTGGATGGCAGGCGGAGGAATAAAACCAGGAATGGTTTATGGAGAAACGGACGAATTGGGATATAATATTGTGAAAAATCCTGTTCATGTCCATGACTTTCATGCTACAATTTTACATACTTTAGGAATTGACCATGAAAAATTAACTTATAAACACCTTGGACGAAGATATCGTCTCACTGATGTTGCCGGTAATGTTGTCAAAGATATTCTTGCTTAAATTGGATCGATAGATGACATTAAAAAACTTGCATTTCAATATACTATTAGGCTTAAACAGCTTTATCGTTTTCTTCCTGCTTTTTGAAGATAGAATTCAGGTACCAGTTTACCTACAAGTCATCGGAAGGATGCACCCCTTATTACTGCACTTTCCAATCGTTCTTCTCATTATTACATGGATTATTTTTTTATTCCGAAATAGAATTGAAAAAGAATTGCCAAGCATTAAGAGTTTAATTAATTCCCTATTATTTATAAGTTCATTTCTTATAGCGATTACGGTGATTATGGGATTGGTATTGTCCAAAGAGGGAGGATTTGATGGCAGCAGTTATGAATGGCATAAATATACTGGAGTAGCTCTTTCCTTATTATCAATGGCTTTATTAGGATATCTAAGATTTACAAAAAACCAAGGATACCATCCGATATTTACCGTTGGAATCAATGTGGCAATGGTTATCCTATTACTTGTAGGTCATTTTGGAGCATCCTTAACTCATGGTGAAGATTTTATTACTAGCCCATTATTGAGTAAAAAAACAAAAGCATTAGATGCTGAAACCGCAATGGTATTTGAGGATGCAGTAATGCCCATCTTACAAGCAAAATGTATGGGCTGTCATAATTCCAGTAAGCCTAAAGGTGACTTAATTCTTTCAGATAGTAGTTCAATTCTGAAAGGAGGGAAAAATGGTAAACTATTTATTGCAGGCGATCCAATTAAAAGCTTAATGATTGAAAGGTTATTATTGGATATTGAAAATCAACATCGAATGCCTCCAAAAGGAAAACCCCAATTAAGTATTGATGAAATATCCTTATTAAAAGCTTGGGTAAAAAGTGGAGGGAAATTCGATGTGCCATTATCAGCTTTTAATGATCAAGATACATTATATCAATCTGTAAGAGCTGTCTATGGCTTTGAAGGAGCTGAAACCTATGAGTTCGCAGCGGCTGATGAAGATGATATTAAAAAATTAACTACCCCATATCGGATTATTACACCTTTAGATGCAGGATCTCCTGCATTGGATGTTAATTTTTTTGGTAAAGAATTTTATAACGATAAATCCCTTTCCGACCTTCTTCCAATATCTGATCAAGTCGTTTCCTTGAACCTAAGTTCAATGCCAATTAAAAACGATGATATTCAAACGCTGAAGAAATTTAAAAACCTTAGGATTTTGAATTTAAACAATACCAAGTTATCTAATGATGGAGTAATGCTTTTGTCGGATTTAAAAAATCTCAAAAATATAAGTTTGATTGGAACGGAAATTAAAAAGGAAGGATTGGAAAAATTAGCTGCTATGCCAAATATTCGGAAAGTATATGTTTGGAATAGTCCAGTCAAACTGGAAGATATTGACGCTATTAAGAAAAATTATCCAACCTTAAAAATAGACGCTGGTGTAAAACTCGATGCTAGCCAAAAATTAGCTTTAACCGCTCCTAAAATCAATCCGTCAAGGAGCTTTTTTCAAAAGGAAGTTATGGTTTCATTGACTCATCCTGTTTCTGGAGTTCAATTTCATTATACTTTGGATGGAAGTGACCCAGACAGTACTTCTGCTTTGCTTTATAAAGATCCATTCCCAATTCAAAAGGATGCAATACTCAGGGTAAAAGGTAAGAAAGAGGGTTGGTTACCTAGTAATGAGGTTCGGCAAAACTTTTATGCGACATTTATCGCTCCTCAAAAAGTGACGTTGGAAACTAAGCCGAGCCAACAATATAAAGCTAGGAAGGAAGAGAGTTTCTTCGATTTGGAAAGTGGTGGAAGTAATAATGCAGATGGTAAATGGTTGGGTTTTCAAGGAAATGACCTTAGTGCAAGTTTATTCTTTGATAGTCCTGTAAAAGTTGACACATTAGCCTTGAGTATTAAACAGGATTATGGTCAACATATCTATCCACCTCAATATATTGAAGTGTGGGGAGGAGCAGATACTCTGAATTTGAAACTCTTAAATAAAGTAAAATTGGATATGGACAAGCCTGATAAAATTCGTAATCGTAGAATTATAGCTTGTCATCTCCCTAGTCAAAATATTAGTGTCATAAGATTGAAAACCAAACATTATGCGAAAATACCAGACGGCTTACCAGGTAATGGAAACGTTCCGTGGTTATTTGTTGACGAAATAATATTGAAGTAAATACTTAGCCCTAAATTTATATGAATAGAAAATCTTTTATCCAAAAAAGCAGTATTTTAACTGGAGGACTTTTGATCATGAAGGACCTCTTTGCAAAGCCTAAAGATATCGTATATGGTCATAATAATATGAAATATACATTAGATAAAAATTGGGCAACAAAGCATACACCTAATCTCATGGTGAAAGACTGTCATGAAATGGTACAGGATAAAAAGGGCAGGATTATCCTATTGACAAATGAGACAAAAAATAATTTAATTGTTTTCAATAAGGATGGGAAGGTATTAGAAAGCTGGGGACATGATTTTCCCGGCGGGCATGGATTGACTCTTCATAATGAAAATGGTGCGGAATTCTTATATATTACAGATACCGATAAACATCAGGTTTATAAAACAGACCTTTCAGGGAAAATTCTATTGACTATTGATGCTCCATTAGGGATAGGGCTTTATAATAAAAAAGAAGAATTTGTGCCTACAGAAACCGCAGTCGATAGCAATGGTGATATTTTTATTGCAGATGGATATGGTGCTCAACACATTCTTCATTATGACAATAAGGGCAATTTGAAAAACCATTTTGGAGGAAGGGGTGAAGGTGATTCATTTCTTGATAATGCACACGGTATTTGCTTTGATAAAAGGAATGGTAAAAAATCTCTGCTGATAACAGATAGAACCAGGAATTGCTTTAAAAGGTTCGATACTTCCGGGAAGTTATTAGGGGTAATAAGTATGCCAGGAGCATGTGTTTGCCGACCTGTAATCAAAGGAAACAATATATATGCTGCGGTATTGAGATCTCCAGGAATGGATGTTGAAAATTCTGGTTTTGTAACCGTGCTTGATAAGAATAATAAAGTAATTAGCAATATTGGAGGAACGGAGCCTATTTACAAATATGGACTATTGCAACAGATTCGTCAACAAGATAAGATTTTTGCACACCCACATGATGTTTGCGTGGATGATGATGAAAATTTATATGTTGCACAATGGGCATCTGGAAAAGTCTTTCCTTATAAATTGACTAGGGTTTAGCTTTATTGCATGAAAAAAAAGGATATAAAGCTACTTTGGTTTATAGAGCTCCCTAAACTTTATTTTTTCAGATTCTCTTTCTATAAGTAGTTTAGCTAATGTTTGGCCGGGGCTGAATTTATCTGCTTCTGCAGCTAATGCAGCTCTAGCTTTTGTTTCGGATACATCTATACGATATAGAATGCTAATTAGTTTATTAAAGTCAGTAGCAATAAGATGATCCAAATAATGGGCTAATTTATCAAATTGTTCCTGATAAGAATGCTCGTTCAATACATCCTCAAGCTGAAGTTTTTCTGCAACATATAAAATCGGGGTATTATTGTTATCCATTTTCAATTCTTTGTATAAATCTACCTTTTTGTTTCCAAATGATGATACATAGACTTATAACAATTAACAGTGCGGCAATTCCCAATATTTCATGGGTTCCGTGTATGGATATCCTTAGTAAGCCACCAATCCCTTGAATCATTAAAGTGAATTCATTTAATAGAATGCCAATTAATAAACCATAGACTCCTATTTTAATAGTTTTATCTAGTACAAGGCCATTAGAAAGAAAGGCATATCCTAATAAAAATAGAGAAATAATTACCAAAAGTACCAAGTGTAAATAGGCAATAACAATTGGTCTAAAACCATAAACTAATTGGCTTAAGGTTGGTATAATAGATATTGCCTGTAAAACTAATTTTAAGCTTACTGCAATTCCAACACAAATCCATAATAACCTAACTACTTCAGGTAATTTCACCGTTTGAGAAGCTCTTTTCAAGGATATTAATTTAGAAATGAATCGATACCAGAGAAAAATTTGTAGCACTACGGTAACTAATAAAAGCATATAAAGCCAGCTAGGGAAATTTTTCCACCATAGAACGGATAAAAAATAAGCAGGGATTACAGTTAAGGAATAACTCCATGAGAATCGCTCTGTAATCAGTGTTATACCTGATTTTTTGAAAACCCAGTAATTAGCCAAACCTAAACATGAAAAGAAAAACCAGCCATTATATTGAAAATGCAGATAGAAATAGACCGACGCTAGCTGTTTCAGCGGATCCAACTGATGAGTTACCTTTAAATAAACTAAACTATAAGTCCCAAAAGAACTAAGGATACTATAGATTAAAGCCGCTTTAAATAGGATAATTATTGATTTGTGAAGGTTGGAAGAATTTAAATCTTTCCAAATGCTAATAGCAAACCAATAAGATATAAGAACTATACAAAAGGAAAAAGCTATTGAAAGAAATGCATATCCTGTAATCGTAAAGGATATAAGCATTCCAATAGATCCCAAAAAATTGCAAATTAAAATGTTTTGATATTTTTTTGGTATAGCATCCCTGACTTTTATTCCTGTTACCATCATAATCATATAGATCATAATTGCTTGGGTTACCCATCCCGAAAAAGCAAAATGGGAATGAGCATGCATCAGGTTTTTCTGATCAAAGAAAGGTATTGGGTATAAAAATTTCAAACGCATTAATAATCCGAAAATCCCTACGATCAGAAAATTGACTATTGAAATAATAATCCATTTTTTTGCGCTTATATTTTGAATAGCCTTTAGCATCAATCATATGGGTTTATGAACATTTTAATGTATCATATTGAATTTCACCAATGCCATCTGAAGGAACGAATACTTTGCCCTTAACGATCGTTAACTTATCTTGCTTCTCAAGTACTTTCATCGTTCTAATAATGGTTTCTACCCTGAGGCCCGTCATGTTTGCCAACTGTTGTCTAGTCAACATGAGACGATTACATTCAGGACAAATTAATTTTCGATCATCGTTTAAACGCTTGATTAAGCCAACAAGAATTTCTTCAGGATTATGACTCCAAATCAATCTAGTTAGAAACATCTTGAATCGTAAGTCTCGGGCAATCTGTTGTGTTACTAAAAGATTGATGCTGTTATATTCCTTTAGGATTTCAAGAAATGATTGAGCTGATATTTTTAATAAAATACTTGGGCAATCCGCCACTGCACTAACGACATGAGGTCCACCGTCAATGATTGCAACTTCACCAAAGCCTTCTGTTTGATCAATGACTTTGTGTAATACTTCTTTTCCATCATCTAAGAAATTACATATTCTTATTTTACCTGAAATAACTTGGTAATAAAATGTGGATGGAGCATGTTCTGCATACAATACCTCTCCCGCTTCAACCTTCTTGCTGACTGCCCCTTTTTCAATGAGTAATTCGGTTGGTATCATGACCGTCTGTGTTGGTGATTTTATTTAAGACAAAAATATCCAGAATGCTATTTGAGAGGGTTGATTTTAGTCACTCCAAATAGTGATTAAAATCAATAAAGCACTTAAAACATTGAAGGTCAGCTTGTTACTGTTGATATTACCACATATCCATAGTTGTGGTAAAAATTTTATGATTTCACGCATAAAATCTCGCTCAGCATTGCAGATACCTTTGTAATAATCATAATACACAATATTGTTTATGTTAAAATTCTAGAAACTATGAAAAAATTAAGCGTACTCTTTTTGATGGCCATATTCATATATGCATGCTCATCCAACAATAGTGAAAAGTCTTCGGAGCGATCTTTCCCTGAAGAAAATGCAGCTGAAACAAAAGATCCAAGTAGCTATGATCCTCACCGAGGCGAGGGCAAGTTTGACAAAGTTGAGGTTGGAGAAAAATTGGATGTTGCATTAGCAAAAGAAGGTAAAACCATTGCTGAACTGAAATGTGCATCATGTCATAAAATGACTGATGAGAAGTTAGTTGGACCAGGATGGAAAGGTGTTTCAGAGCGTAGAACTCCTGAATGGATTATGAATTTTATTACTAATCCAGATGCCATGATTGACAAAGACCCTGAGTTACAAGCTCAATTGGAACTATGTCTTGTGCGTATGCCGAATCAAAACCTTACAGATGATGATGCTCGTAAAATATATGAGTACATGCGTGAAAATGATGGTGTGAAATAATACATGGACATTTTATTAACCCTAAAATCATAAAACAATGGAATTAAAAAAATATTTATTGACAGGATTAGCTGCAGCTACACTGTTCTCTACCTTTCAGGCTTGTAAACCTAAAGGAGCAAGTGAGGCTGTAAGTGGGAATGCAGCTGAGAAAGCTTACGTGGCTCCTGGAAAATACGATGAATTTTACAACTTCGTATCCGGAGGATTTAGTGGGCAGCTTTCTGTCTACGGCTTACCATCAGGTAGGTTACTTCGTGTAATCCCTGTATTCTCCTTAGACCCTGAAAAGGGATGGGGATTCAGTGAAGAAACAAAACCAATGCTAGAGACATCTCACGGGAATGTGCCTTGGGACGATTTGCACCACGTTCAATTATCCAAAACAGATGGTAACTATGATGGAAGATGGGTATTTGTTAATGCAAATAATACTCCTCGTATCGCGCGTGTTGACCTGACAACATTCCGTACTGCTGAAATCCTTGAATTACCAAATAGCGGTGGTAACCACTCCTCGCCATATATTACTGAAAATACTGAATATGTAGTTGCAGGAACTCGTTTCTCTGTACCTGTAGATGGTGAATCCGGAGATGTGCCTATCAATACATTTAAAAAGAATTTCCGCGGAACTCTAAGCTTCGTAAGTGTAAATAAGGATAATGGAAATATGGAATTAGCTTTCCAAATTGAAACTCCAGGTGTAAACTACGACTTAAGCCGTGCCGGTAAAGGTGTATCTCATGGTTGGTTCTTTTTCTCTACTTACAACACAGAACAGGCTAACACCCTATTGGAAGTAAATGCATCCAAGAATGATAAAGATTTTGTTCTAGCGGTTAACTGGAAAAAAGCTGAGGAATACTTGAAAGCTGGAAAAGGAAGAAAAGTTTCAGGTTTAAAATATGCGCATAATAAGTATGATGAGAAATCGCATACTTCTAAAACTGAATTTAAAACTGAAACTGTAGTCTTAACTGCTGAGGAATTGGAAGGGTTATGTTATTATATTCCTTGCCCTAAATCACCGCACGGTGTCGATGTGGATCCAACTGGTGAATATATCGTAGGTTCTGGAAAACTAGCAGCATTAATTCCGGTGTTTTCATTTAATAAAATTCAAAAAGCTATTGAAGGAAAACAGTTCGAAGGAAAATTTGGTGGAATTCCAATCATTAAATATGAAGCTGCTCTATATGGAGAAGTCGAAAAACCAGGATTGGGGCCATTACATACCGAGTTTGACGGAAAAGGAAATGCTATCACATCATTCTTTGTTTCTTCAGAACTTGTTAAATGGAATATCAAAGACTTAAAAGTAATTGATCGTGTTCCAACTTATTATTCTACAGGTCACTTGATGATTCCTGGTGGAGACACCAAAAATCCGGATGGTAAATATGTAGTTGCTTACAACAAAATTACGAAAGACCGTTTCTTACCTACTGGTCCTGAATTGTCTCAAAGTGCTCAAATTTTTGATATATCTGGAGATAAAATGCAGTTAATTCTTGATTTTCCAACGATTGGTGAGCCTCACTATGCCCAAGCAATTAAGGCGGATAAGGTTAAAGATAAAAGTGTGAAAATCTTTAAGATAGAAGAAAACACAAATCCTTATGCTACCAAGGGAGAAAAAGAAGCTCGTGTGGAAAGAAAAGGTAATGAAGTTCATGTTTATTTGACAGCTGTGAGATCGCACTTTGCTCCAGATAATATTGAGGGTATACAACTTGGTGATGAGGTGTATTTCCACGTAACTAATATTGAACAGGACTGGGATATGCCACATGGATTTGCGGTCAAAGGGGCTAAAAATGGCGAACTATTAATTATGCCAGGTGAAACCCAAACCTTGAAATGGGTACCAGACAGAGTTGGTGTTTTCCCATTCTACTGTACGGATTTCTGTAGTGCACTTCACCAAGAAATGCAAGGATATATCCGGATTTCTAAAAAAGGTAATAATGTTCCATTGACTTATAGTCTTGGTACAAACCTACCTCAAGAAACTACTAACTAAAACTACATAGAGATGAAAACTACAACTGGAATGTCAAAACTACACCGTACTTTATTGATACTATGTGGATTGGCTATAGTAGCAGTCATCTTCTTACCTATTTGGCGTATTGAGCTGGATGCAGCTCAATACCCAGAAGGGTTAGAACTGCAGATTTACAGCTATAAACTAGCTGGACAAGTGGAAATCATTAATGGATTGAACCACTACATCGGTATGAAAACCCTACATGCTCAGGATTTCATAGAATTTACTGTGCTACCTTATATAATAGGATTCTTTGCTTTAGCTTTCATAGCTGTAGGCTTGAGCAACAGAAGAAACTTAATTTATATCCTGTTCTTTGCCTTCCTGGCATTTGGAATTATTGCAATGGTTGATTTTTACATCTGGGAATATAATTATGGACACAATTTAGATCCTAATGCTCCAATAAAAGTTCCGGGAATGTCTTATCAACCTCCTTTAATTGGATATAAACAATTATTGAATTTTGGAGCCTATTCTATTCCAGATATAGGTGGTTGGATATTTATCCTTTGTGGAATAATACTGGCCTACTGTGTATTTCAAGAATGGCGACAATCTAAAAAACAATTAATCGCTTAAGACATGAAAAAAAGTAAACTATTTAGTATTGGGATTATCTCCTTGCTCTTATTAGCACTTAGCTTTCAAGCATGTCAAGGTAATATTGGTCCGAAACCAATTAAATATGGTACCGATCAGTGCGCATATTGTAAAATGACAGTAAGCGACCAAAGATTTGGTACACAATTACAAACTAAAAAGGGAAGAACCTATAACTTCGATGATGTCCAGTGCATGATTTCCTTTGTTAAGGAAAGCAATGTTAAAAAAGAAGAAGTTGCGGCTTTTTATTTACCAGATTATTTGAGCAACAGCTTGTTGCCTGCGGAAAAACTATTCTATCTGAAAAGTGATGAATTGAAAAGTCCAATGCGTGGAAATATTGCCGCATTCAAAAGTCTGGAAGACCTCGAAAAAACAAAAGCATCCTTAGGTGGAACTATCCTGAAATGGGATGATCTGTGGAAATAATAAAAGCATAATGAGAACTCCAAATTTTAAAATATTTAGTGCGATAATTTGTTTATTCATGGTAGCCGGCATGTCCCATGCCGCTACCATTCATGTAGGCAATGCTTCCGCGATAAAGGAGATTAAAAAAGGAATCTCAGTTGCAAAAAATGGTGATACTATCATCGTGCAAGCGGGTCTTTATAAAGAGGGAAATATTATAGTAGATAAACAAATAACTTTAATGGCTTCTGGTCAAGTAATACTTGATGGTGAAAAGAAATTTGAACCAATATCTGTGAAATCACCCTTTGTAACAATAAAAGGCTTCACGATAAAAGGATCTGGACATTCTTCGATGAACGATATAGCCGGAGTCAAAATTTATAACACTAAACATGTAAAAATAATTGACAATATCTTAGAAGATAACTTTTTCGGGATCTATTCTCAGAATTCTAAACACATAGAAATTTATGGTAATAAGATTCAAGCCTATGGAAAAGCCGAACAGCTTATTGGAAATGGTATTCATGGGTGGAAATCGGATAGTCTCCATATTGAAAATAATACGATTGTAGGTCATCGTGATGGTATTTATTTAGAGTTCGTCACCCATACAAAAGTATTGCAGAATTTATCTGAACGGAATCTAAGATATGGACTACATTTTATGTTTTCTCATGACAACAGTTATATAGAAAATACATTCCGTGCTAATGGAGCAGGTGTTGCCGTCATGTATACGAAACATGTGCACATGGAAGGCAATATTTTTGAAGAAAATTGGGGCGATGCTGCTTATGGATTATTACTGAAGGATATTTCAGATAGCCAAATCATAAACAACCAGTTTGATCGAAATACGGCTGCAATTTTTATGGAAGGAACCAATAGAGTTCATATTGAAAATAATCTATTTAAAGGAAATGGCTGGGGTGTAAAAATTCAAGCAAGCTGCATGGACAACACTTTTAAGAATAATAATTTCTTGCAAAATACTTTCGACGTAGCGACAAATGGAACAATGACCCTAAATTATTTTGCAAATAATTACTGGGATAAATATGAAGGGTATGACCTTAACAAGGATGGGGTAGGAGACATCCCATTTAGACCTGTTAGCTTGTTCTCAATGATGGTGGAAAGATACCCAGCAGCTATGTTGTTGTTCAGAAGTTTTATGGTGACCTTATTTGACCGCACCGAAAAGTTATTGCCAAGTTTAACCCCAGAAGGGCTAAAAGACGATAGCCCTCGAATGAAATCTGTAAAAGTATGATCAATATCCAACATATTTCAAAAGACTTTGGCAAATTCAAAGTACTAAAAGATATTACCCTATGCCTTGATGGTGGGGAGTGCGTAGCATTGATCGGTCCAAATGGAAGTGGAAAAACTACACTTATAAAATCAATCCTAGGAATGGTTGTGCCAAATGCCGGAATTATTGAATTTGAAGGCCAAAATATTCAACATAAATATACCTATCGCCACGAAATTGGATATATGCCTCAGGTAGGCCAATATCCTGAAAACATGACTATTGGGCAAGTGTTTGATATGATGAAGGATATTCGCAAAATGCCTGATAGCCAATTGGATTACGAACTTTATAATTCCTTTAATTTACCAACTCTTTTAGGTAAAAGAATGGGGACTCTTTCGGGAGGGACGAGACAAAAAGTTAGTGCATGTCTCGCATTTATGTTCAACCCGAAGGCACTAATTCTAGATGAGCCAACAGCTGGCCTAGACCCCCTGTCCTCTGAAATCTTAAAGGCAAAAATTCAGAAGGAAATGAAACAAAATAAACTGATCATTATAAGCTCTCACGTACTTAGTGATTTAGATGATTTGGTAAGCCAAATTATTTATCTACAAGATGGAAAATTAATATTCCATAAATCACTTAACCAATTGAAGCAGGATACCGGAACTGATAAGCTTTCAAAAGCTATTGCACAAGTAATGGCAGTTCCAGATCATAAAATATAAGGAGATTCCATGAATAAAATTATACGTTATGTTTTTGTCGATTTATTGAGAAATAGAACAATTATTTTCTACACAATTCTACTCCTTATCTTGTCCATCAGTGTATTTAATATGGAAGATAACTATGAAAAAGGACTTGTGAGCCTTTTGAATATTGTACTATTTGTTGTGCCTTTAGTGAGTATTGTTTTTTCAAGTATTTACCTATATAACAGTGCTGAGTTTATCAATTTATTAGTAAGCCAGCCTTTGAAAAGAGAGAATATTTGGTTAAGTATTTTTGTTGGACTAGCTGGAGCACTTTGTCTCTCTTTCTTGATTGGAGTTGGAATTCCAACTATCGTATACGCCTATAGTACTTCTGGTTTAACATTAATTGGTTGCGGATTATTACTCGCTCTTATATTCGTAGCGATAGCGATGTGGACATCTGTATTAATAAGGGATAAAGCCAAAGGTATCGGACTTGCAATTCTCTTGTGGTTATATTTCGGATTGTTGTTTGATGCCTTGGTTTTATTCATGTTGTTCCAGTTTTCGGATTACCCTATCGAAAATATTATGGTAGGATTATCCATGTTTAATCCTATTGATATTTGCCGAATATTAATCCTATTACAATTAGATCTTTCAGCAATGATGGGATATACAGGTGCCATCTTTAGAGAGTTCTTCGGAAATGCTTTAGGAATGGGAATTACTTTGGTTGTGATGTGTTTATGGTGCATTATTCCTTTATGGCTTTCTGTTAGACATTTTAAGAAAAAAGATTTGTAGAAATTTCAATTGTTGATCCTGATTTTGAAATCTATAAGGCTATGAAAATTAATCAATACACTAAAATATCGGATATAATTAAAGCAAATGAGTTGAGCATAGAAGCGATTGCTTCTATTGCTAAACCTTTAAGAAAGATTAGAATACCTTTATTAAGAAAGGTCTTAACCCCTCGTGTTAATATTGAGGAAGCTTCAAAAATAGCAAACGTTGATGTACAGGCTTTTAAAAATGTCCTGCTTCCTTTAGGTTATTTCTGGGAGGAACAAGATCAAAAAATTGAAAATGACCAAGAAAAAGTTAATGTCAAACCTAATTGGTTAGCATACAATTCATGTCAAAAATCAATTGACGTTCGTCCATTAATTGATGCTGGAAACGATCCATTGAAAGAAATATTCAACGCATATAAAGAATTGCCAAAAAATGGGCAGCTCACAATAATCAATTCATTTATTCCATATCCATTAATAAGTAGGTTAGAAGATAAAGGTGCTTTATCATATGTTGAACAAAAAGCATTGGATGAATATCATGTTTATTTTTATAAACCAACAGCAAAAAACTTAGTTGAGAAATTGGAATCGATAATTTCTTTTGTGCCATTCGAAGTAATTGAAAAGTTTATCACTTCTAATAAGTTTAAGGTAATGGAGTTGGATGTTAGGGAACTTCCGATGCCTGAACCAATGGAAACCATTTTACATGCTATTGAAATATTAGGTTCAAATGAAGCCATTTATGTTAGACATAGAAAAATTCCATTGTACCTATTAGAAGAATTGGGGAATATGCCATATCGAGTGTTTGTAAGTGAGTTGACAGAAAATGATGTCAGGATATTAATTTATCCATAATAAAATAAAATGAATGCAGGTTATGTAAATAATGCCAGTAGTGGATATGCGGTAATACCTTTTTTTATTACTGCAGCTATCTTTTTCTTGGTTTTTAGTATTCTACTATTTGCTACAGGAAATGAAATCCTTGGTCATTATTTCCAACCAAAGGTCTTAGCCATTGTCCATACGTTGGCACTTGGTTGGGGGACAATGATTATTATGGGCGCTGCCTATCAATTAGTCCCTGTTATTTTTGAAACGAATTTAAAATATCCAATATTATCCTTCCTCAGCTATATCCTGTTAACCTTAGGTACAAGCCTATTGGTTTATTGTTTTTGGATTTTTAAAACGAATTATTTGTTGATCATTGCTGGGTCTTTAATTACCCTATCTTCCTATCTCTATTTTATTATTGTTTGGCTGACAAGCAAAGACGCTGATAAGAATTTTGAATTCAATCTTTATTGGATGCTTTCGGCTTTTTGGTTCTGTTTTACAACCACTATCGGATTATTATTAGCAATAAATCTTGTAGAAAGTTTTATGACAAAAAGCCACCTTGATATTTTAAAATTACATGCCCATGCTGGATTTATTGGCTGGTTTTTACAACTGATCTTAGGTGCCGCAGCTAAAATGATACCTATGTTTCTATTAGGTAAATCGGATAAAAGAATTCTCTTATTTATTTCCATAATCTTAATCAATGCTGGCTTACTTCTTTTCTTGGGCGATGCATACCTTAATCAAGTAAGCTTCTTTTCTTTAGTCTTTGGGGGAATAATATTCTTAGGGTTTATCAGTTGGTTAATCTTTATTATAGATTGTTTTAAAAACAGATTAAGGAAAAAAGTAGATATTCCAATGAAGCATACCATTATTTCCTTTGCTTGTTTGATGTTTGCCTTTCTGACTTCTCCATTAGTTATTCAATATGAATCTGGGAATTGGGTAACCTTATACGGTACATGGATTTTTTTAGGTTGGATAACCGGAATAATCTTAGGTATGACCTTTAAGACATTGCCTTTTATCATCTGGAATTTAGCCTACAAAAACTTAAATGGAAATGTTAAAGTGCCTCTACCTAAAGATTTATATAGCTCGATCTTAATCAAGATCCAATATTACCTTTTTCTAATTTGCCTGTCAATTACAGTTACATCCATCATTTTTAAGATAAGATGGATCATTGATATTTCAACAGGACTATGGATTTTGCTATCTGTCTGTTACCTCTTAAATGTATTTAAAGTAATAATTCATAAACCAAATATTCAACATGGAAATTAATCTTACATCAAAATATGCAGCAGAGGAGTTAAAGGCAAAACAAACTTTGATGATGGTGATGGATCCAGAATTAGGAATTAATGTACTGGATTTGGGACTAATTTATTCCTTAGATTTTTCAAATGCTAATAAACTAATAGTAGAAATGACATTAACTACTCCAGCATGTCCAATGGCTGAAACAATTTTACTCGGAGTAGAGCGAAGTCTGAAAAATACATTTTCAGATAAAGAAATAATTATCCAACTGGTTTGGGATCCTGAATGGAACATAGATCGAATGACACAAGAAGGTAGGGATGAATTGAATAGAAAATAATAAATAAACGTATCATGAAATATATTTTAAATATCATCTTATGGAGTATAGTCGCTATGTTGATGAATGCATGTCAAAAAGACGATAACCTTGAAAATCCTATTAATGATAAAACTGTAATTGCAACAAAAGCCCTTGCTAATGGCAATCAATTGAGCATTTTATCTGATGGCGATTTTCAAATTGGATATAAGACCATCTATGTGAAAATTGAAAAAGACGGAAAAGCAATAAATCCAGGTAATATATCGCTAGTACCGACCATGGATATGGGAACGATGAAACATGGTGCGCCAAATGGCCCCCTAACTTTTGATTCTAACTCAGGATTATTTAAAGGTTATGTAGTCTTTACAATGGCATCAGGTGAGTCAGGAAGTTGGACCCTTAATTTAAAAATTGCTGATGAGGAGGTTTCTGTGCCAATACTTGTCAAAGAGGCATTGAAGGGAAATGTACCTGTAAAAACATTTACAGCATATGACAACAAACGATATGTGATAACCTTGGTAGAACCCAATCAACCAAAAATTGGAATGAATGATTTAGAAGTTATGATTTTCTTAAGAGAGTCTATGTATTCTTATCCTGTCCAAGATGATTTAACACTTGATTTTACTCCAGAGATGACTTCCATGGAGCATGGATCTCCAAATAATCAAAACCCTACTGGTTTGGGAAAAGGACGTTATGTAGGGAAGGTCAATTTTACGATGACTGGAGACTGGAGATTGTTTTTCAATATCAATAAGGCAAACGTAAAATTAGCTGAAGAGGTCTTTTTAGATGTTTTGTTCTAACAATAACTTCTAATAAAAATTTAAGTTTTATTTAATACTACGATTATGAAAGCCATTCCATTATTATGCAGCTTGGGTTTTCTAATGATAAATCTGAAAGCTTTTGCACAACATCATGTTCATCAGGATACCTTAAAGAACCAAGAAATCGAAGAGGTGGTTGTTACCAGTCAGGTCGGAATCACCAAACAACTTGAGAAAGAGCATAGGGCATCAAAACAGGCTAATATTGATCAAATTTTAGATCGAATAGCAGGAGTACAGATGATTCGTAGGGGAAGTTATGCCTGGGAGCCAACTATTCGAAGTTTGAATGCTGCACAGATTAGCTTAAGTATTGATGGAATGGCTGTTTTCGGCGCTTGTACAGATCGGATGGATCCGGTTAGTTCCTATGTTGAACCTAGTAACCTGCAACAGATTAATGTTAATCTTGGTCCATCATTTAATAACTATGCTGGAGGCTTAGCTGGTGGGGTAGATTTTAAATTGGCAACTCCTGAATTAAGTGAAATGCCAAAGTTAAAGGGAATGGTTGGTACTGGATTTGAAACTAATTCCCAAGCTGTTCAAACTCTTGCAACTATGAATTATAATTCAGGTAAGTTTGGGATATTATTGAATGGAATCTTTAGAAAGGCACAAAATTACCGATCTGCAAATGAACAGACTGTTCCTAATTCTCAATTTCAAAAATGGAATGGATCCATTGCCGTAAAATACAAACTAAATGAGAAAAATCAGATTATAGCTCAATATCTAGCTGATTATGGACAAAATATTGGCTATCCAGCATTGACCATGGATGTTGCTTTTGCTAATGCAAATATTGGGTCTATTACGCACACCTATACATCTAATATTTCCGGATTAAGTGATATCAAATCAAAAATCTATTTTAACCATATAGACCATGCAATGGATGATACCAAACGTCCAATTGAAACAGTTCCTATGCACATGGATATGCCGGGATTATCTTGGACAGCAGGCTTTTATTTAGAAACTGGTTATTCTTTAAAAAATCATTTTATTCAGGCAAGAATCAGTGGTTATCTTAATAGATTAACCGCAAATATGACTATGTATCCGTCTCAAGGAAATAGTATGTTTATGTTTACTCTTCCAGATGCCCAACGAAATATGATAAGTCTTGATGTTTCAGATAAAATTTATCTTACACAACAATGGGCATTAGAGTTTTTAGGCACTTATAGCAATATAAATTCAATTATTTTTAGCCAAGAAGGAAAAGATCAATTATCCAGTATGAATTCTGAAGATTTAAGCCGCTCTAATCACATTGCAAATGTTAATCTTACTGGTCATTACCATTACGATGCAAACTTGCATTTTATGGCTAAAGTTGGCTATGCAAATAGGGCTGCAAGTTTGCAGGAATATTATGGTTTCTACTTATTTAATCGACTGGATAATTATGATTACTTAGGAAACATAAACCTAAAAACCGAAAAATCCATACAAGCAAGTCTTGGTGTTAGCTATCAGTTGCCTTGGCTAAGGCTAGAAGCAACAGCTTATAACTATTATTTCAATGATTACATTGCTGGTGTAATCAATAAGGATTTTCAGGTGATGACCATTGGAGCAACAGGAGTAAAGCAAAGTAACAATTTGCCAAATGCAAATGTTCTTGGTGCCGAATTAGCATTGCGGCTAAAAATCCTTAAAAACTTAGATTGGTATAGTACAATGACCTACTCTGAAGGAAAGGATTATCAAGGAAACTATTTGCCTTTAATTTCTCCATTTACAAATACAAACTCCATCATATTAAATGTGAAAGGCTGGACTAGTCAATTTGATATTGCTTACTATGGCAAACAAAACAAAGTCAGTCCCGAATTTTATGGGGAAACCAGCACTCCAGAGGTAACCCTACTACACGCTGGATTACGGAAAACATTCAGCCTTAAACAAAATAAAATCACTGCCAACTTGAGAGTAGAAAATATTTTGGATAAATATTATTATCGTCATCAAGATATTATGAAAATTGCTAGACCAGGACGTAACCTTATTGCTCAGGTAAACCTCTCATTTTAAAGACTTTTTCTTTTTCAAAAAGTTGTCAAAATTGGGGATTTTAACTCCTTATGTTTTGGCTCATAAAATAATGGATAATAAGTCCTTAGCTTTAGATAAATCCTAAAAATCTATCGCAAAGTAAATATTATGTCTATGAAAAATGTCATTAAACGTGATGGAACTATTGAACGTTTCCAATCCTTTAAAATAGAAGATGCCATTAAGAAAGCCTTCCAAAGCGTTTCAATTCCATATGACCAAAAGATTATTGAAAGCATTCTAATAGAATGTAAAGATGTGAACTTGTTGGATGTCGAAGATATTCAAGATTCCATAGAAAGAAAACTGTATTCATTAGGTCATTTCCAGGTAATGCGGTCATTCATGCTGTTCCGCCATACCCGAAAATTACAGCGTGAACATATTGATCGTTTTATAGACTCAAGCACTTATGTGGATAGTAGTCATGCAGTTGAAGAATATATCTATCAAAATGATTGGAGAATTCAGGCAAATGCAAATAATTCCTTCTCCAATGCGGGGTTAGTCAATAATACTGCCGGAAAAATAATTGCCAATTATTGGTTGGATAGAGTTTATAACAGAATTGAAGGTCATGCTCATCGGAATGCTGATATTCATATTCATGATCTCGATTGTCTTACTGGATATTGTGCCGGATGGAGCCTCCGAGTTCTATTGGATGAAGGCTTTAATGGGGTGAGGGGCAGAGTAGATAGTAAACCTCCCTCTCATTTTAGAGAAGCACTTGGGCAAATGGCAAATTTCTTGGGAATTCTGCAAAGCGAATGGGCTGGAGCGCAAGCTTTTAGTTCCTTTGATACCTACCTTGCTCCTTATGTATTCAAAGATTGCCTCACCCAAACCGAAGTAAAGAAAGCTATCCGAAGTTTTGTCTATAATTTAAATGTACCTGCCCGTTGGGGACAATCGCCTTTCACAAATATTACCCTAGACTGGGTTGTTCCTCAAGATCTTCAAGATCAGATACCCACCAAATCAGGAGCACATCTCTTTAGAGGGGTAACGGATTTTATCGTTAAGGAGCTTGCTTCATATCGTGGAATCTCATGCCTTGAAGATTTTACCTACAAGCATTTTCAGCCTGAAATGAATATGATTAATAAAGCTTTTTATGAAGTCATGACCGAGGGAGATGCAAATGGACAGCCTTTTACCTTTCCAATTCCAACCGTAAATATCACGGAAGATTTTGATTGGGATGGTGAAAATGTAGATATCCTTTTTGAAAATACAGCAAAAATCGGCTCTTCCTATTTTCAGAATTTTATAGGCAGCCAATATATGTTAGATCAAGATGGAAATAGAGTTGAAAATCCTGAAGCATACAAACCGAATGCGGTAAGAAGTATGTGTTGCAGGTTACAGCTCGATTTAAGAGAATTGTTGAAACGTGGGAACGGTCTTTTTGGAAGTGCGGAAATGACCGGAAGTATTGGCGTCGTAACCATGAATATGGCAAGGCTCGGATACCTATATAAAGGGAATAAAGAGGCTCTTCTAAAAAGAATAGATGAACTTATGTTGTTAGGAAAGTCTACCCTTGAAAAGAAACGTAAGTTTATCCAAGAAATGTATGACAATGGTCTATATCCATACACAAAACGGTATTTGCCTCATTTTAGAAACCATTTCTCAACCATTGGAGTAAATGGTATGAATGAAATGATCCGAAATTTTACAGATGATTTTGAGAATATTGTGAGTCCATGGGGAATAGATTTTGCAAGCGAGATTTTAGACCACATTCGTGAAAAACTCAAAATCTTTCAAGAGGAAACAGGGAATCTCTATAACCTTGAAGCTACTCCTGCAGAAGGTACTACCTACCGCTTTGCAAAAGAAGATAAAAAACGATATGAGGATATTATCCAAGCAGGGCAAGAACATCAAATTTATTATACCAATAGTTCTCAAATTCCTGTTAACCATACAGAAGATCCATTTGAGGCACTCTATCTCCAAGATAAACTTCAATGCAAATACACCGGCGGAACGGTATTGCACCTTTATATGCGCGAAAAAATAAGTTCCCCAGAAGCTTGTAAATCATTTGTAAAAACAGTTCTCAGCAATTTTAAATTGCCATACATCACGGTAACTCCTGTTTTTAGCATCTGCCCTAAACATGGATATTTAAATGGAGAACATGATTATTGCCCAAAATGTGACGATGAAATAATCAATGAACACAAAAAAAATCATGAATATGGAAACACTTAAAAATGAAAGGATACTTGTTTTGGAACAGTATCAACAAAACCGAAGTAAATGCCTGGTCTATACTCGTGTAATGGGGTATCATAGACCTGTTGAAAGTTTTAATATTGGTAAACAAGGAGAACATAAACAACGAACATTGTTCAAAGAAGGGTATGGCAAATCCACTGTATGATATCAGCCCTTTTACCTTATTGGACTACCCAAATAAAGCAGCCTGCATATTCTGGTTTGTAGGCTGCAATATGCGCTGCTTGTATTGCTATAACCCTGAAATCGTCCTTGGAAAAGGAAAGATCAGTATGGAAAAAGCTGAGGAATTCCTTAACTCCCGAAAAGGATTATTACAAGCAGTCGTTTTTAGTGGCGGTGAATGTACCATTCATCCAGATATGAAAGAATTAGTAAGGTTTGCCAAAAAATTAGGATACTTAATAAAGATCGATACAAATGGTGCAAGACCCAAGGTGATTAAAAAGTTAATCGATGAAAGCCTTGTAGATTATGTGGCCTTGGATTTTAAAGGGATAGGTCAAAAATTTAACGAAATAACAGTGAATGGATCTTTCAAAGCTTTTGAAGAAACCTTCCTTCTCCTAAAGAATTCAAATATAGATTTTGAAGTCCGAACAACAATCCATTCTACTTTATTATCTAAAATGGATATAAATTCTATGATTTGCTATTTGGAAAGCATGGGCTACAATAGGAATTATTACCTGCAGCTTGCGCTCAATAATGTTGCTATGTTGTCTGATCTTGATCAAACATATTACAATAAAAATGAATTGGAATTTAATTCCCAATCCTTTAATATCATAATTCGAAATTGATATTTTTTAGACCTCAGTTGATCTTATAATTGACTATTTATAAATGCCATTGTAATATTTGCAAAATGAGTATATTAGTGCATTCCAATAAAACAAAAGAATGGCAAAGGTTGATATTATTCAAATTGCAAAAGAGTTAAATATCTCGAAATCAACAGTGTCCAGGGCTTTTCGCGATAGTAGTGACATTAATCCTAAAACTAAGGAACGGATTCTAAAATTAGCCAAGGAACTAAACTATCAACCTAATTATTATGCTAGCAATTTAAAGGAGCAAAGAAGTAAAACTATTGCAATTGTTCTCCCAGAATTGGCAAATAATTACTTTACCCAAATTATTCAAGGAGCTGAAAGGGAAGCTAAGAAACAAGGTTATCACATCCTGATTTTTGTTACCGATGATGATATAAGTAAAGAAAGAGAATTTATCCATAGTCTTGCAAGTGGTAGGGTAGATGGGGTCATCATGTCCGTTTCAGGTGAATCAACCGATCACAGTTATTTGGAAAAAATCAATTATGAAAATCTTCCTATCGTTTTGTTCGATAGAATTTATGATGATATCGAACTCCCCAAAATAGTGACAGATGATTATCATAGTAGTTTTTTGGCAACAGAACATCTCATTCAGAGTGGATGCCAAAGAATTGCATATTTTGTAATCAATAAAGAACTATCTATCGGAAAGACCCGTATGCAAGGTTATGAAGATGCTTTGAAAAAGTATAAAATACCGCTTCGAAAGCGCTTAATTGTAGATTGTTCCAATTCTTATGAAGAGAACAATGAGATTATTGAAACCGCAATCCTAAAACAGAAACCAGATGGTATTCTTGCATCTGTTGAGCGACTAGCATTTTCAACATATTATGTTTGCCAAAGAATTGGAGTAAAAATTCCTGCGGACTTAAAGATTATTGCCTTCTCAAGTTTAGAAATTGCCGGTTTGCTACATCCTCCACTTTCTGTTGTGCGCCAACCTGCTATTCAGATTGGAGAGAAAGCTGCTGCAACTTTACTAAAACAACTTGCCGGCGAAGCTTTATTGGAGGAAGAAAACTTCACAATGATGTATTCAGATTTGGTAATTCGTGAATCCTCCCAAAATTAATCTAATCTCCTTTTACAGTTAAGGTAGAGATTGCAGCAAAAATCATAAAAACTCCAGCCATCGTTAGGCAGTATATTGCTTGATGTTGAAAAACATATTTTACCAAAACTGTTCCTAATACCCCATTGACTAGTTGAGGCAAGGTGATAAAGAAATTGAATAGTCCCATGTACAATCCCATTTTCTTTGCTGGAACTACTCCTGAAAGGATAGAATATGGTGTTGCAAGGATACTGGCCCATGCAATCCCTACAGCAACCATTGGTATGTATAATAAATTTGGATTTTGAATAAATAATATAGAAATCAATCCTATGCCTGATATGCCCAGAGCGAACATATGTGTTTTCTTCTTCCCAATTGATTGATAGAGTTTAGGAAGAATTAAAGCAAAGATTGTAGCAACAAGGTTGTACACTCCAAAGAGAACCCCTGTAAGGTTGCCAGCATCTGCATAAGATGCTGATGACGTATCAGTTGGTGAAAGATGATAAATATGTTGTGCAATAGCGGGTGTTGTAAATACCCACATTGAAAACAATGCAAACCAAGAAAAAAATTGAACTAAGCCCAACTGTTTCATCGCCAGTGGCATATTTTTAAAATCCTTAAATATTGATGAAAAGCTATGACTATGAATTTCTTCTTCTTGAATTTGTTCATCAAAAGATTTTAGTTCCTCTGATGTGTATTCCTTAGTAGTGATAACCGTCCATAATAATGAAAGGACCAAAACAATAGCTCCCGCATAAAAGGACCATATGACATTATCTGGGACATGACCTGGTTCCGCAACTTTACTAACGCCACAATATTCAGAAAGAATGTAAGGAAGAAAGGAACCAATTATAGCCCCGGCTCCAATGAGAAAAGTTTGAACGGCATATCCATAGCCGTGCTGCTCCTTTGGAAGGTTATCTGCGACTAATGCTCGAAAAGGTTCCATCGAAACATTAAAAGCCACATCCATTATCATCAACATCCCAGCGCCAATTAGTAATGGTGGTAAAAATAAGGCGAGGATGGAGGCGTTAGGCATTAATGCAAGGGCTGCAGCCGCGACTAAGGCACCACCCAAAAAATAAGGCCTGCGACGCCCTAACCGAGTCCATGTCTTATCTGAAAAATATCCAACAATAGGCTGAATCAGCATTCCTGAGAGTGGTGCAACCAACCAAAACAACGATAAATGTTCAACATCTGCTCCGAATGTTTGAAGAATGCGAGATGCATTGCCTGTTTGTAGAGCGAACCCGAATTGTATTCCAAAGAATCCAAAACTCATGTTGAAAATCTGTGCACGGGTAAGTCTAGGCTTTATTCGTTTAGACATTGGCTTCATAATTATAGGTAGTTTTAAATTGGCTTTATACCTGTAAATTAAAAAATAATATTGTTTTCATTATATTATTTTTCCAATATTCCCAACTATGTTCTCCTTCATATTCTTCGTATATATGCGGAATTCCTGCTTCAACAAGTTGTAAATGTAATTTTCGATTATAGTTAATCAACAAATCTTCTTTGCCACAATCAAATCGAAAAGGTGCTAATCTCTCTCGATTAGCAATTAAACTATCTATTAAAGAAAGCTCGGCATCCGTCTCATATTCTTTTAAATCTTCTTCAACAAAATGTGAGAATTCTGGAATTGAGGTAATACTGGATAGTCCCGAAAATGCGGTGAATAATGATGAATGTCGACTCCCCAATCGAATTGCTCCATACCCTCCCATGGATAAACCAGCAATAAAATACTTAGATTGATTACTGATGTAATCAGATGCTACTTGTCTACCTGCTTGAATTACATCCTCAATAATCCAATTCTCAAAATTAATTTCCTGATGAGCCAAATAGCCTGATCCATCCCCCCACAGACCATCGGATGGCATAAGTAAAATAAAGGGTTTTATAGTCCCTTCCTTAATGGCTTCATCGACTTGTTCATGTACTCCTGAACTCAATGCCCAACTCCAAGAACTTCCATATACACCATGTAATAATATGACCACTGAAACATCTTTTGGACAGTTTTCTGGGATATACATGCAGATATCACCTCTCCCTTTTAAATTTTGAGATTTAACTGTTATAAAACTTAAGTTCTGCGTACTGTACAAAGGGTTTGACTGCTCAAGCGATCTAAAAGTATTTTTCATAAATTAAAATATAATGACTCCTTTTGCATTCTTGCCTTTCAGCATATCATCAAAAGCCTGTGGAAGATTATAAATTGAATATTTAGCTGAAATCATCTCATCCAATAATAGGTCACCATTTTTATAATGCTGAATAATGCGGTCGAAATCTCTAAAAGGGTTGCATTTGCCATATAATGGATTGAGGTAAAGTTTATCCCATTCAAATAAATTCATGTCAAATGATATTTCCTGCTCAATACCACTTACTTGAACTGCTGTTCCGGCATTTCTAACCATAGCTAGCGGCGATGCTCCTAGTTCCGGTCTAGCCGTACATTCAAAAGCATAGTCGGCTCCTCGATTATCACACATAGCTTTTACTTGTTCTGCCATTCTCAATAAGCCAATATCTTTTGGATCTGCCAATAAGCAATGTGTAGCTCCAAATTGCTTTGCCATTTCCAACCGCTGCGGGTTGATGTCGATAGCAATGATCTTGGATGCCTTGCTTATTTTGGCCCCTTGGATAACACTAAGGCCAACACCTCCAGTCCCTAAAACAATAACGGAACTTCCTTCTTTAACTTGCCCCGCATTAACCACAGATCCAAATCCTGTCATTACACCACAACCTATGATTGCCGCACTTTCAAATGGCAGCTTATCCATGTTTAATTTGTTTACAGCTGCTGATTTTACTAAGGTATATTCTGAAATTGTTCCAATATTAAATGATCTTTCAATGTTGGAGCCTTTCCACTTAGTTCCATCTAAATGGGCATGGCCCAAATTGCTTCCATGTCCATGACCTGTTACTGGAGACGATTTTTCACAGATATGGTAGTTCTCCAATTCACATTGAAAACAATTCATACATGGAATTGCCCAGTTTAGTAAAACCCGATCTCCAGGCTTTAAATGTTTTACCCCTTTACCGACTTCATCAATAATTCCAGCTCCCTCATGACCTAATATCAATGGCTTTTTCCATTTTAGGGAATCATGATCTGTATGGCAAACTCCTGCCGCCATAATCTTTACCCTCACCTCATCTTCTTGGGGAGGACCAACTTTGATTTCATCAATAAAATACTTGCCATAGCCGTCCGTTATTGCTGCCTTGCTCGAAATTGTCATCTTTTTGGGAATAAAAATTTAAATGGAACGTCCAACCGTTTAGACCATGCAACCTCATTGTGGGGATCATTCGGAAATTCTTTATAAAGGACTTTTATCTTCTTGTCTTTATCTAGAATTTCATTGACTAAACGGTTAGAAGGTAGAAAATCATAATCTAAATCCTTGCCGCCACAATCCAAATAAATCAAACTGTTCTGTAAGGGTTGGAGATTATTCTTAATTTTTTGAAGGATATCGCCATCATCAAAATAGAACCCGCTTGAAAAACAGGCTGATTTTGAAAATATTTCAGGATAATTATAAATCGCATAAAATGAGATTAATCCACCCATGGATGAACCGGTTATTCCTGTGTTCGAACGGTCAGGTTTAGTTCTATAGGTTTTGTCGATAAACGGTTTTAATTCAGTAACAATAAATTTTAAATAGTTTTCACCTTCGGGCGTACCGTTATATTCAATCATACGGTCTTTTGTGTTGGCTATCCCTACAATAATAAATTCTTCAATTTCTCCTTTCCGCATTAAACTGTCTGCTATTTCGTCCATCCTCCATTCACTACCACTTAAATTACTATGGTCAAAGAGGTTCTGTCCATCATTGGCATATAATACAGGATATTTCTTATTGGAATTTTCATTATAACTAGGAGGGAGCCATACCACAACATTTCTAACATGACGTAAAAAGCTGCTTGAGAAATTATGGTGATATCTTACAGTTCCAACGATGCTTCTTTGATAAATATCATTCCAATTACTTGGATTAAGGACGATCGTTGTATCTTTTTTGAGCTTTAATTTCACAGATTGAGGAACCTGTCCATTTCCATTGTACAAAGCTTCTTTAAAATAGGATCCTCGAGTTACTTTAAATTCCAAATCTGTTTGAAGGGGAAAAGTATATGTTCCCTCCCAAAGATTATTTCCAATGGATTTTAATGCTTTGCTCTTTGGATATATCCAAAAGCCCCAGACTCCCTGGTTTCCAATCACTATAAGTGAGTCTTGAGCTGGGGTTGTTGCCGGTGCATTCACGCGAATAGTTAATTGAGCTTCTTGAGCCATTGCAGAGAGCCAAAGCCCCAGTATTAATATCGTAGCTGTTATTTTTTTCATCGTAGTATATAAATTGGTTTTACTATTTATTAGTTTTCATCTACTCTTAATCTTCATATTTAATTATGTATGGTTTATATTGAAAAATACTCCTATCTTAATGCATAAAAAGTCCATTAATGCAAAAAGCAAAACCCGAAATATTACAGAACGGTCTACAGGAATCATTCCTGATTAGAACATTTGGCCACGAAGCATTTTTGGCACCTTATCATTATCACCCTGAGTATGAATTGACCTATATAATCCATGGAAAAGGGAAACGGTATATCGGCAATAGACTCGATGATTTCTCCGATGGAGACTTTGTTTTAATTGGTCCAAACCAACCTCATTGTTGGAAGTTAGATCATGAAGATCCAAAAGCCAGTGCCGTAGTCATACAGTTTACTCATGAATTTTTAGGTCAGGATTTATTTGAAAAACCAGAGTTCTCAACCATCAATAGCCTCCTCAAAGAAAGCCAAGCAGGATTAAGTTTCCATAAACCCAAGAAACTAACTAAGTTCATCCTGAGACTTCGAAAATCCAATGGTTTTGAACGGATACTGAATTTCTTAGAACTCCTGAACGAATTAGCTAAACAAGATTATCATCCTATTCATATCGGAGCCCTGGAAAATGGTTCTAGCAGCAATATTGACACGAATCGAATTAATGTAATCATGGCCTATATTGTCGAAAATTTCAAAAATGATATCCGTCTAGACGATGTGGCAAACGTTGCTAACTTAACCCCTAATGCATTCTGTAAATATTTCAAAAAACTAACTCGGAAAACTTTTGTGGACATGGTCGTTCAATATCGAATGAATTTTGCTGTCCAACAATTGCTCCATACAGATGATCCTATAAGCTCTATCGCTATTACTTCTGGATTTAATGATATGTCTTATTTCTACAAAACTTTTAAATCAAAAATGGGAATGAGTCCTTTGGCATATAGAAAGAAATTTATGGAATAATATTCCATACCTGTGTGCCATACGCTGGAAGCTCTATACTTAATTTTCCATTTTTAAAAGTCCCTTTTTTTTCTCCGAAAATTAAATTTGGTTCCCCAAGCTCAATTGATAACTCTATGTCCTCTTTTTCTGAAGATAGGTTGATTAAGACCAAAACCTTGTCTTTTTTATTCTCTCTATAAAAACTAACGATGTCTTTACTCTGATTTGGTATTGACTCGTACTCACCATTGATTAATACAGGGTTTTCTTTTCTCAGTTTAATCAATGCCTTATAGGTATTCAGCAATGAATTTGGATCATTTTCTTGCTCCTCAACAGATATACCATCATTGCTTTTTACGGTGGTTGTTTCCCACCAAGGTCCAGAATTCTTGTACCAAAAAGCCATCCCGGGTGTATCTTTGTTTTTATTCCATTCAAATGCTTCGCGGTAGGGAATTTCATTTGCATCCGTAATTCCACCGTATTTTCCGAAGAAACTATCTCCTAACATACCGATTTCCTGACCATAATAGATGGATGGAATTCCTCCTATTAATAAGTTCAATGCTGCACCTACCTTTTCTTTATCCTTAACTTGTTTGACAGCCGTTGAAAACCTAGGAATATCATGGTTTTCAATAAAGATGACTTGATTACTGCCTTTTGGCGTCCTTTGAAAAGTAGTGTCAGCAAATGCCATAATCTTTTCCTTATCCATCGTTCTGATTGCCTGTTGGATTCTGAATCCAAATACCCAATCTACTTTGGCCTCAGTTAGGTAATCAATTCCATATGATCCCCAATCTGCTTGCTCAGCCATTATATGCAATTTTGGATTAATGGATTTTAAGCTGTCTATCAATGGCACCCAAAAATCACGGAATAAATTGGTTAAACGTCCCTTATTATCCAAGTCGTCCATCATATGGTCCAAACGGAAGCCGTCTACACCATCATCGAAACTACCATCCTGATTAGGATCAAGCCAATATGCAAAAAGGTCTTTGTTGTATTGGATTACATCTTCATTCAGAAGATTGACCGTGGTGATTTTTCTTCTTTGTCCATCATATCCTTTTAGATCATAAAGATCAAAAACGATAGTTGAAGGTTTCAACTGTTCTTTGTCATCATAAAGAATGTAATCGGAGTAGGGGGATTTTGGATTACCATAGGAATCTTTATACCAGGGATGATCTTCCGTTACATATTGAGTTTCCATATCCATGTAGAGCTTCATACCTCTCTTATGCAGGGCTTTTACAAGCGAAAGATATTCTTCTTTTGAGCCATAAGTTGGATCTATCTTCTTAAAATCACTAGAATAATAATTATGATAATAAACTGATTCATAAAGAGG
>JBEBTR010000007.1:0-50740 GCA_040393725.1 Sphingobacterium endophyticum
CAACGATAAGTAAGCAACCACAGGCTTAATTTTATTCCATAATTCCTTGTTCATAATGGATATTTGGTTATTCTAATTTAAGCAAAAGAAATGGGATTTAATACACCATCCATCATCGCAAGATGAGGAAACCGTTTCCTTTTAAAAACCATATCAAACAACCAAAAAAAGCGGGTTATGCCCGCTTTTCGTTCAGTGGTAAAATATCCTACCTCACATTTTTAACCATCACTAACAATCCTTCCGACTATTCCACCACTACAAACTATTTCACTAATTCAAACTAAAATTCTAAATCAAAACACCTAGACAGGGTTAAAACATGTCATCCCTCTGGGATTTTTGATGTATTGTCTAACATTCTTCCATGCCTTTCAGACCTGGCTATAGACATGTCATCCCTCTGGGATTTTTTATAAATTATCGATCATTTCCCAATCCATACAGCACTTGCAATCCAATAATTTCACTATTCCCAACAATATTTTCCACCAGTCCCTTCTATCCATCCAATCCTTCAATTCCCCCCAATCCTTTATTTCCCCCTAATTCTTTCCCCTGATCCTGTCATCCTATAATCCTATAATCCTGTTGCTGTTAGAAGTCGAATTTAACCCTTGCCCTCACGCCCCATTTCGGAGCTTCAGGATGATCCAGATAGTTCAACCTTCTAACAAGGTCCACTCTTAACACTTTAAATATATTCGCCACACCGGCACTTGCTTCCATATATGGCTTATTTCCAAAGGTAAAGGACATCTGCTCTCCGGCACTATTCGTTTGCCAATCGTAAACCTGGTTGTTCAAGCTAGGGTTATTGCTATCACGAAGACCTCCATAAACCCCTTTGAAACTAAATACTTCCCGCAGCTTCAATTTATTCAGCAATGGAATTTTATTGAAGATAAACCCGTTCATATAGTACTGTACGTTCCATGAAACATGATGGTCGGAAATAAATTCCATAAAGTTCATCAAGTTATAAGACTGTAGCTGATAAGCATAAGTCTGGTTGGCACGGTGGATATTCAAAACAGGGAAGGGAAGGTTCTTTCCTGCGATGTACGTACCATCCACATTGACGTCAGCATACCCCAATTGGGATAGGTAGAACCTTTTGAATATCCCAGCAGAGAAATTATGGTAATTGTATTCACCTCCAAATAATCCTTTCACGCCAGCCGTATAGTTGAAGGTCATGATTGGGTATTTATTGAAAATTGGCGTTCTATAAGTTTTGCCTTGATAAAATTCCTCTTTCGGAGCATAGCGGATTCCAACATTGAATTCCGTACTCTGCAGGTTGTTGATTATCCGATGGGATCCATCAGGCTGAAGCAATGAATAAGACAATACTCCGGCAGGAGTTTGTTTCCATGTTCCCAGACCTGCATTCAAGGAAAGGTTATTGCTGAATTCAACCTTATAGTCTAGTCGATAAACTTCATTGTACAGGTAGCTCATGTTTTCACCACGTTTAAAGGAAAGCAAAACGTTGTCCTCCTGAACGAACTCTAAATTCTGTCCTGGGATTTTGGTGTCATATGAAGCAGATACACGAAGATAGTGCTGTGGAAATTTATAGATAGATTTATTGTTCAGCGAATAAGTTCCCGAAAGAAAATATTTCCATTTCTGATCCTCGAAACCATAGGCACCATACCCTTCGGCATAGAATCTTTTGCTCAGCTGCTCCGTCGTTCTACCGCCAACACGTAGTCGGAACCCTTCAACTGGGTTATATGAATAGAACGTATTTACAGGTCCGATCTCAACGGGTCCAGCTTGTTTATAGCCTGAGAAAACCAATGCTGAAATATCCATAAATGTTCGGAAGGAAGGCATTCTCTGTAAACTATCGATGTTTGTATAAATCGATTTTTCAGATTTGCTCAATGGTTCCGGTCTCAAGGATGACCAATAGCTTTCCGAATGATCAACTTCTAATTCTTCTTTTTGTTCCGGAGTTACCACGTATTGATCCGGTACAGCATAGATAGAGTCTGGTCTTGACTGCCCATTCACATAGTCATTGATCAATACCACCCGCTTTCCTTTAATTCCTTTTCCTTTGCCCGTAATGGCAAAATCAATTCCAAGGCTGGATTTTGTCAGATAATACTTATTGTCTTTTGTTTTACTAAATCCCAATTCGATATTCAGATCCCGTACAAAATTCAGGTTGATCTCATCTGCAACCGTCATTTCAGCTGCTTTCACCGCATAATTTCCATCCAGTGTAACATACAACTTGCCTTTAAATAAAAGATCGTTCTTATTCCTAGGGAAAAAGCTCAGCTCAACCAGAGATTCATTATCGGTTTTTACAGTATCTGTAATATAGAATCTGTAAAAAGTGGGAGCGGAGTTGGCAATTGGCGACAATAATTGATTGGTCAAAATGCTAATGTTGTTGTCGTAGATTTCAATCTCATCATATAGACGGTTAAAGTATTTGCTTAGACCATCATTGTCCACGAATTTGGGGTCAAATTCCGCTTTTCGGTCTGCCAGAATATATTGTTTTTTCGCATTTGGGTTTTTCCTAAAATAAACTTTTGAGAATTTCTCTTCCATATATGCTGGAAATACATAATTCTTAGAGGTATCATCGGACTCAAATAGAAATTGATAGTTTTTAAATACCTTCTTGTTTTTAAATTTTTCATCCAGATTGCTTAATCCAAGACTGATCTTTTCATATTGATCAAATTCTGCATATTCTTGGCCAGAAAGCCTGTTTTGATCCCGATGTTCTACTACCTTTCTGATCAATTCAACTGCTGGATTATTTTTATTCGAATATTTTCCGCGTTTTGGCGCTTTAATAACAATTTCTTCAATGGAGTTAGCTGGAAATAGCATGACACGAATGGTCTGTTCTTTTTCATCGGATATTGGATACTCTTCAGATTCAAAACCGACCGAGCTCACCTTAATTTTTTTGTATTCCGATGGAATGCTAAGAACATATTCACCTTGGGCGTTGGAGCTCGTACCAATTTCTTTATTAGCACCCATAACCTTAATGCTTGCATAAGGTATCGCCTCATAATTATCCGCATTCATTACTTTTCCCTTAATGGTTACGGTACTTTGAGCGGAAAGGTTGAGGAATGATAGTAACATTCCAAACAGTATAGTAAAATGTAAAAATCTTGTTTTCATGCTATGACTTTTTGACTTTTTTGTGTTTGTGTTCAAAAAGTATTGCAAATAAAGATATTATTGCTGATTTATTAAATAGTGTAATTGACGATTTGACTTTTTTATGATAATTGGTCAGTAAAAATTAGTTGTTATGACAAATAATTTACGATACTATTCTACAGCTAAGGATTTTATAGAAAGGAGATGCTTTGCTTCAGGATTCGTTTGTGTTTTAGTCGTGTTTTGCTCGTGTCTCATCCACAGCTCATCCAAAACTTATCCGGAGCTCGTCCGCTTGCAAGCGGACGAGCTGTGGACGATGTCCTAGCAAGGTGCGGACCAGACACGAGCAAAACACGAGCATGACACGGCCATGATACAGGTAAGACAATGAAAAACTTGAGATTCTATTTAATCATAGAAATCTTGATTGTGATCTTTTGGAGTTCCTGGATTCTTTTGATTTAAAGAATCAGTTGTATTGTCATTTGTTTTTGGGTTTTCTTTTGGCTTTTTAGATTTCTTTTGGCCAAATTCAGCAACCTCGACAATACGTGGGATACTACTTTTCGGTGCCATATGGCGGAGTTTACGGATCTTGCGACGCCTTTTGTAGTTTCGGATAATATCGCTGTCGCGATATAGATTCCAATTCATCAGCAGGACACTGAACAGGACTACAGCCAGTCCAATAATTTGCATCCGGCTAACGATATGGTCCGTAAAGAAATGAACGAGGATCAATGCCACGATTGGATTCACATAGGCATAGGTGCTAACCTCAGTTGCTGGACGTACCTGCAGTAGAAAAATGTAACAGCTAAAGGCTAGGATAGATCCTAAAAGTGCTAGATAGATCATTGCTCCCCAATATTCAATGGGAACTGCATGCACATCAAAACTCTTGTATTCACCATTGAGTAGGGCGACGGTTGTAAATGCGGTTCCGGCAACGACCATCTGCCAGGCCGTCTTGACCATAACATTCAGGTCTTCTTCAGGCTCTTTTTCAGTAGTAGATTTGTTGATTTTTTTCTTTTGTGCGTTCTTGCTGTATTTGGAAATAAGTGAACCAACAGTCCAGCCTATCGTACCCACAGTCATGACAATCATGGCAGTTAACTTTTTGTCACTGTCACCATCATCAGTAGGAGCACCAAAGATTTGTTCGGCAAAAAGCATCACCACGCCTAGGAAACCTAAGATCAGTCCAAGCAATGTTGGTATGCTGGAAAAGTTTTCTTTCCATTTGGGTTTGTCGAGTACAATAAACCAGATGGCTGTCGCAGCAGATAGGATGGATACAATGGCACTCGATATAAACTGCTCAGACCAAATAATAGCAGCCATGTCGACAAATAACAATAAGAATCCAACCAAGGCAGCGTCTTTGACCGCTTTCTTGATATAGATTTTATATCCTTTCATCCAACAGTACAGCATAAGTAAGGTACCCGCAATTATAAAGCGGATTGAACCTAGCACAAATGGTGGAAAAGCATGCAATGCTTTCTCAATAAAGAAAAAGGTAGATCCCCAAACAATGTAAACCACCAGATAGGCAAAGATGATAACGCTTGCTGATGGACTTGATGATTTAACCATGATTTATATTAATCCTTTGACGGGATAACTAATTTATTGTCTTCTTTTACAGTTTCTAAAACGATTGTTGTTCTAGTTGATATAATTCCTTCTATCTTACTCAGGGTGTTGCGCATAAGGTCAACCAGGCCTGCGGAATCATTTGTTCTAACTTTGATTAGATAGCCGTCTTCGCCAGCGATATCATGTACTTCCAATACTTCGGGAATTTCAGCTAAGAGGAGTCCTACTTTCTGCACACCGATGATATCCTGGGTCTTAATAAAGATGAAGGAAAGCATTTTTTGATCCAATGCAGCTGGATTGATGCGGGCATTATATTGAAGGATAACCTCCTTTTGTTCTAGTTTCTTTACACGTTCCAAGATAGCCGAAGGTGCCATTCCGAGTTCTCTGGCAATATCGGCATTGTTAGTACGGGCATTATCCTGCATAATGCGTATGATCTGCAGGTCGATTTGATCTAATGATATTTCTAGTTTTGCCATAATGTTGCAAATATCGGTAATTCCGAATTAAATTCAAAGAATCGACAAAAATTTAGAATATTATTCAGTTAATTAGGATTGGAAGCGGATGAATTATACTGGAATTGAAATGTAGATAAACTGGCTTATGGAGATTGATTAACAGGTATATACGAATATACATAAATAATTGAAATATTGGAAATATGCGTTTAGAACTGATATTTTATGAAACAATGTGTAATTTTGGGTTTCAATCTATCTAATCGTGTCATTACAAGAAAAATTAGTTGTCTTAGCAGAATCTCTTAAGGGAGATTTATTTTACGATTCAAGTAAAGCGTCACATCAAACCATGCGCTTAGCCTATTCCACAGATGCTTCGGTGTATCAGGAATTACCTTTAGCGGTCTGCATTCCTCAGAACATTGAGGATTTAAAAGTGTTGATTCGTTTTGCGAGGGAAAATTCGATAACCCTAATTCCGAGAACTGCCGGTACCTCTTTAGCTGGTCAGGTGGTCGGAGATGGGATTGTTATTGATATTTCTCGATTCTTTAATCAGATTTTAGAGGTTAATGCTGAAGAAGGCTGGGCACGGGTTCAGCCGGGAGTAATAAGGGATTATTTAAATGCTTTCCTTAAACCTTATGGATTAATGTTTGGACCTGAGACTTCGACCGCTAGTCGGGCAATGATAGGGGGTATGATTGGAAATAATTCTTCTGGATTGCATTCAATCGTTTGGGGAGATACCCGTCATAACTTGTTGGAAGCAAGTGTTATATTGGATGATGAATCGGAGGTTTTATTTAATGACCTGAATGAAGGAGAGTATTTTGAAAAGCTTTCGCAAAAAGGTCGTGAGGGTGAAATTTATCGTTCGCTAAATGCACTTTTGACAAACAAGGAAAATCAGGAAGCTATTCATGCAGGCTTTCCGAAATCGGAGATTACAAGAAGAAATACAGGCTATGCATTGGATATGCTTTCGGATACTTCGGTTCCATTCAATCTATGTAGGTTATTGGCCGGCTCTGAAGGAACAATAGGTATCATAACCGAAGCTAAGGTTAAATTGATGCCTTTACCTCCTAAAGAAATTGGTTTGCTATGTGTTCATTTCAGCGATATGGTGGAATGTATGCGTGGCAATGTTATAGCCTTAAGAAATAAGCCGGAAGCATCAGAACTGGTGGATAAATATATTTTGGATTTTACAGTTGGGCATCCAACGTATCAATATAACCGTTTCTTTATAGAAGGAGATCCGGAAGCTTTATTGATTGTTGAATTCAGAGGCGATTCGCAGGAGGAAATCGCATTAAAAGCAAATAATCTAATTGAAGAGTTGAAATCTGCTGGTTTAGGATATGCCTATCCTTGGATTACAGGTGTAGAACAAACCAATTTGGTTTGGGATGTTCGGAAAGCGGGGCTTGGCTTGATCAGAAATCTGCCGGGAGATTCACAACCGGTAAATTTAATTGAGGACTGTGCGGTATCTCCAGAGGATCTCCCAGCCTACGTTGCGGATATTCAGGAATTGCTCAAAGCAGAGAACGCACATGCTTCCTATTATGCACATGCAGGGGCAGGTGAGTTGCATATCGAACCCTTCATCAACTTAAAAACAGCTGAAGGTAAACAGCAGTTCCGCAGGATCCTGGAAAAGACGACGGATTTAGTATTGAAATATAATGGGTCGTTAAGTGGTGAACATGGAGACGGAAGGCTAAGAGGTGAATTTATCGGAAAGGTATTGGGAGAAAAAGTATATGAGCTTCTTTTACAGGTGAAAGGGATATTTGATCCAAAGAATATCTTTAATGCCAGGAAGATTGTCAATACCCCTCCAATGGATATGCATTTGAGGTATGATCAGGTCGCTGACGGTAGGGATATCAAGACCTATTTTGATTTTACAAAGAATGAAAGCATCCTCAGGTTGGCTGAGAAATGTTCAGGCTCTGGGGACTGTCGAAAGACTGAGATAACAGGAGGTACCATGTGTCCGTCCTTTATGGCGACGCGGAATGAGAAGGATACGACGCGAGCGCGGGCCAATATGCTGAGGCAGTTTTTAACAAATTCGACAGAGACGAATCGATTCAATCATGAGGAGATAAAAGAAGTGATGGATTTGTGCTTAAGTTGTAAAGGATGTAAAACAGAATGCCCATCCAGCGTTGATATTGCAAAAATGAAGGCCGAATTCCTACAGCATTATTATGATGCTAACGGTAGTCCTTTTCGGGCAAAGGTTATAGCTAATTTCACGGAATCTCAAAAGTTAGGATCCTTGGTTGCACCGATCTACAATTTCTTTGCGACCAATAGTTTCACATCAAGCATTATAAAAAAAGTAGTTGGCTTTGCTTCAGAACGCTCATTGCCAAAAGTACATGCTACCACCTTCAGTAAATGGGCGTCCAAACAGCCAGTTTCACAAAGTAATCGGAAGGTGTTTTTATTTAGTGATGAGTTCACGAACTATAATGATACCGAAGTAGGGATTACTGCTTATAAATTATTAACCGCTTTGGGATATGAAGTTATCGTGCCTAAGTTAAAGGCAAGTGGTAGGACATATCTTTCGAAAGGATTTGTTAAAAAAGCCAAAGCTTTGGCCAATGCAAATGTAGAATTAGCGGCGACTGAAGTGAGTCATTCATCGCCATTATTGGGTATAGAACCTTCTGCTATTATCACTTTTAGGGATGAATATCCAGATTTAGTCGATGAATCAAAACGCGAAAAGGCAAGAATGCTTAGTGAGAATTCGTTGATGATCGATGAGTTTTTGGTCCGTGAAATTAAAGCCGGTAGGATTCATACAGAACAATTTACTTCAGAACCGCAAAAAATCAAGTTACATGGGCACTGTTATCAGAAGGCATTTAAATTGGTAGATGCTACCAAAGAGCTGCTTTCTTTCCCAAGCAATTACGAGGTTGAAGTTATTCCATCGGGCTGTTGTGGTATGGCAGGATCATTTGGATATGAGAAAGAGCATTATGCCGTGTCCCAACAAGTAGCAGAATTGGTATTGTATCCAACCTTACGAAAAACAGGGAACGAATATATTATTGCCGCTGCGGGAACATCCTGCAGACATCAGATAAAGGATGGCCTTCAACGTAAATCATACCATCCAGTAGAAATAATTTATGATGCGTTAATCACGAAATAACCAAACAAAAGTTGTATCTTATTGTTTCAAAATAAATAACAAAATCATGAAAAAGATAACATCCTTTGCATTAATGGTTTCATCAATTTTGTGGATGGCATCATGTGGCAATTCCAAGAAATCTGAGGGCGGATCAACGGATTCAACGAGGACCAACACTTCCACAGCGCTAAAGCCAATGACCAATGAAACGAGCTCCAATCAGTTTCACCTATATTTTGACATTACAAAATCAAATGAGACGGATTCATCTATTGTCTATGAGGCTAAATCTGAATTCAATGCCGAGCCTGTAGGGTTTAATGTTGAAGTTATGAAGAATATTCCTGCAGGGATCGATGAAAAGGGCCAGCCAATTGAAGATTTAGGATTCAATAAAGGATGGGTAAGAATATCTTCAAATGGGGCTCCATCTGATAATTTTGTTAAATCTTTGGGAACATTATTTAAGTTGCCAACCGATGGAAAGATGTCAAGTTCTGTGATTACTCCGCTTGTTTTTTCATCAAATAATAAACAAGTTGACTTAACGAATCCTGGTACTTATAGTTTCAAATATTTCTTCTCCAACGGTACCGGTAAAGATGCCGAGATGTTCGGAACACTTGATATCTATAAACATTCCTTTGAATTGGGAGAAAAGGACTCTACCTATCGTGCAGCGATTATTTCTGCTTTTGAAGGTAAATAACAATATTTTAAATAGTAAATAGTGATTCCAGCAGCAAAGTGCTGGAATCTATTTGTTTACTGGTTTTACATTGATTGATACTTCCATTTAATTTCCTCAAATCTTTATTGCCTACTCTTTTTTATGCTAGTGCACTTCCTTAAAAAATCTTTAGTACTTTTTACTTTAATGTTTAGCTTCTTCAGCTCTTTTGCTCAAGAAGTTCGTCATTCCGAGAGGACATCGAGAGGAAAGGTTACTGCCCCTGTTCTGGCTGAGCTGTCAGGAATAATTGCTTCAATTAACAATCCCGGCATGTTTTGGGTTCATAATGACAGCGGGGATGAAGCAAATGTATATTTGATTGATTCTGCAGCGAGGTTGAGGAAAACCTATCGTTTGGAAGGAATCGAGGCCATTGATATCGAGGATATTGCATGGGTAGAACTGGATGGGAAATCACATATTGTACTCGGTGATATAGGCGATAATCGAGCTAAACGAAATCATATTTCGCTTTATATTTTTCCTGAGCCTCATTTTGTTGAAGGCAATGGAATGGATACCATCAAGAGAAATGATATCACAATTAAGGAAATGAATTATCCCGGTAAGGGCAGAGATGCAGAAGCTTTCTTTATTGATCCTTTGGACAAACAATTGTATTTAATATCCAAAAGAGAATTCAATTCCGTGCTTTACACGGCAAATATATTTAATCAATCTGGGCGTGCTATCTTACTGAAACCTTTGATAAAATTTCCTTTTACTTTTATTACTGCAGCAGATATTTCCCATAATAGGGATGCAATAGTCATGAAAAGCTTAACCAATATATATTACTGGCCATTAAGGCATAATGAGTCAATTGTTGAAGCTTTAAATAAGGATTTTTTACCAGTAATGTACGAACCAGAACCCCAAGGTGAGGCCATCACATTCGATAGATTTTCTGATGGTTTTTTTACAATCAGCGAAAAACCGTTCGGATTAGATTCTTATCTTTATTATTATCATATTTCAAAACCCTAATCTTTTATGAAAACATATAGTACCCTCATTTTAATGTTAATGTTTGTTGTGTTTGCTCGTGCTGCGAAGGTTGATACCCTGAATATAGCAAGTGCAGCAATGAAAAAAAATATTAGGACGGTCGTCATTCAGCCTGAAAATAGCAAATCTAAAGAGTTTCCAACTCTGTACTTGCTTCATGGCTATTCAGGCAGCTATAAGGATTGGGTTAGTAAGGTTCCAGCTGTTAAAGAATTGGCAGATCGACTAGGAATTGTTATTGTATGTCCTGATGGAGGGTTTGGGAGTTGGTACTGGGATGTAGCGAATGACCAGGATTTTCAATATGAAACTTTTGTAGCGAAAGAATTGGTACAATATATTGATGAGAAATATCCGGTAATAAAGGACCGTACAAAGAGGGGGATTACAGGGTTGAGCATGGGAGGACATGGCGCCTTGTATTTAGCAATCCGTCATCAAGATACTTTTGGTGCCGCAGGTAGTACAGCTGGGGGTGTTGATATCCGTCCATTTCCAAACAATTGGGAGATGGCAAAGCGTATTGGAGAATACGCTTCCAATCCGGAAGTATGGAACACGCATACCGTTATGGAAATGACGCATTTAATTAAGCCAAAATCTTTGGAATTATTTATAGATTGCGGTACCGACGACTTTTTTTATGAAGTAAATTGTAAGCTTCATGAAAAATTATCGTATTTAAATATACCCCATCGTTTTTTAACCATGCCGGGGGCACATAATTGGGATTATTGGAGCAAATCTGTTCTGTATCAGCTTACTTTCTTTCATGATTATTTTTCTAAAGCAGCATAAGATGTCTAAAACGGATAATTATTTTGCGAGTATGAATAATAATGATAACTTTGGAGTTGATAAGATATTATAAACCTACGGGAAGCCATTTTGATGTTCAGGATGGCTTTTTTATTTTTAGCCATGAATTTGAATTTTGCGCGGACATTTTCGCTTAATTACCTGATCAAAAATAGCCTTTTGTGCTTGATTATTTTGATGTTTAATACGGCTTATGGTCAAGAAAAAGTGACCTTAAGTGGTTATATTAAAGATTCAAATTCAGGTGAAAACCTGATTGCTGCTGTAATCCGAATTCCCGAATTAAATCTGAGCACGTATTCGAATAATTATGGATTCTATTCTGTTTCGGTTCCTCCTGGAACTTATGAGATTCAGATAAGCTTTGTCGGATATTCGAATTTGGTGGATTCCGTTCAAGTTAATGCGGATCTGAGGAAGGATTTTGAAATAACTTCCAAATCGAGTGTGATAGAAGAAATTGTAGTCACCGGTAAAAAGGAAGATGACCACGTTACTTCGGCGCAAATGGGGAATATGAAATTCACTATGGAGGAGCTCAAAAATATCCCGGTAGTATTTGGAGAGAAGGATATTTTAAAGACAATTCAGCTCTTGCCGGGGGTAAGTACCGGAGGAGAGGGAAGTTCCAACTTCTATGTTCGTGGGGGTGGTGGCGACCAAAACCTAATCCTCTTGGACGAGGCAACGGTTTATAATGCTTCCCATCTATTAGGATTCTTTTCTACATTCAATTCAGATGCTATTAAAGATGCTAGTTTATATAAAGGTGGTATTCCTGCGCAATATGGTGGACGTATCTCATCTGTAATGGACATTAGTATGCTGGATGGAAACAATAAAAAATTCAGTGGCGAAGGAGGTTTGGGGTTGATTGCTTCCAGACTCAAATTGGAAGGGCCTTTAGTAAAGGATAGAAGTTCATTTATGATCAGTGGCCGGCGTACCTATGCAGATTTATTTCTAAAGTTATCTCCGGATGAAACGACGAAAAGCAGCAAGCTTTATTTTTATGATCTGAATGCAAAGATGAACTATAAGTTGAATGATCGAAATACCTTATACCTTTCGGGTTATTTTGGTAAGGATGATTTAGGTTATGGTGATTTATTTGGTTTCGACTGGGGAAATGCTACTGCCACGGTTCGTTGGAATTCGGTAATCAATTCCCAATTGTTCAGTAATACCTCATTAATCTATAGTGATTTCAATTACAATGTAGATGTAAACAGCGATGAAACAAAATTTACAATTGCCTCTAAAATTAGGAATTGGAATTTAAAGCAGGATTTTTCCTATTATTCCAATAATAACAATACATTACGTTTCGGTGTAAATGTTTTAAATCAGCAGATTAAGCCTGCGAGTATAGCTGCTAAGGAAGGATCCGATATCAATAGCATTACAGTGGATAATAGGCAGGGAATTGAAGCTTCAGCTTATGTATCGCATGAATGGAAACCAACAGACAAGCTATCATTGATTTATGGGTTGAGGCTAAGTGACTTTATGGTTATGGGTCCAGGTTCATTCTTTGAATTTGATGCAGAGGGAGAACCTACATCGGAGTCATATTTTGAAAGTGTTGTTGCCAAGCATTATTTTAATATAGAGCCAAGGCTTTCATTATCCTATGCGTTCAATCCTGAAAACAGTGTGAAAGCCAGTTTCAATAGGATTTCTCAGAATTTGCACCAATTGACCAATACGACTTCGAGTTTGCCGACAGATCAATATGTTGTAAGCAGTTTGAATATTAAACCTCAAATTGCCGATCAGGCCGCTATTGGATACTTTCGAACTTTTCAGGATAACATGTATGAGTTTTCTGTAGAAACATATTACAAATACATGCATAACCAAATAGATTTTAGAAATGGGGCCGACCTGCAGGCAAACAAATATATGGAAGGAGACCTTTTATATGGGGTAGGCAGATCATATGGTGCTGAGTTTTTAATGCGGAAAAATAAAGGTCGTTTATCGGGCTGGTTAAGTTATACCTTGGCAAAGAGTGAAAGGCAGTTTGATCAAATCAATGAAGGGAAATGGTTCAATGCCCGTCAGGACCGTACTCATGATATTTCATTGGTAGGAATTTATCAGTTAAGTAAGAAATGGACCTTAGGAGCCACTTTTGTTTACTACACTGGCAATGCAATTACTTTCCCGAGTGGTAAGTACCAGGTTGATGGTAAAACCCTATTTTACTATACGGAAAGAAACGGATACCGGATGCCAGATTATCACCGATTGGACTTGTCGATTACTTATGAACCAAAGAAGGAAAACAAGAAATTCCATTCTAGCTGGGCATTTGGGGTTTACAATGCTTACAACCGGAAGAATGCCTATATCATTGATTTCCGAGAAAATGAGCAAAATCCAAATATTACAGAAGCCTATAGGATAGCGCTATTTGGAGCAATTCCTTCAGTTACCTGGAACTTTAAATTCTAAAATCATGCAAAAGCAAACTATATATAGCATTTTAATTTTTTTAGCTGTGATATTCTTCAGCAGCTGTGAAGATATTATTGATATTGATCTAAACAGTTCAGATCCTAAGGTTGTGATTGTGGCTGACCTCAACAATGAGGAGAAATCACATGCAATTTTTGTAAGCAAATCTGTGAATTTTGATGATCCGAAACCTAATAAACCCGTTTTAGATGCAGAGGTTTACATCCGATTGGGGAACGGCAAAACATTTTATTTTACTTCAGTCGGCGAAGGAAGGTATATCAATCCTGATCTTCCAATTTCTGTGGGTGAATCCTATACGTTAACCGTGGTTGTTGATGGTGAAGAATATAAATCAACAACGACGATGCTGGCCTATATTGAAGTAGATTCGATCGGTGTTAATCAAGAAACCATCTTCAATGAGGATTATTTCTTTGTCAACTTTAAATTCTTTGATCCAAGCGGTCAGGAGAATTATTACCGTTATAGTATGTCGATTAACGGTTCACCGATGAAGTTTAATGCAATCTTTTCAGATAAATTTAATGATGGCAATGAAGTTACGCATCAATTAGGAAGGGAAGATGGTAATGATATCAAGCCTGGTGACAGCCTGTTGATTAGAAGGCAGATTGTAACGAAAGAGGTTTATAATTACTGGGCAGAATACTCGCAAACGAACCCTGGAAGTGCGGCACCTGGGAACCCAACCTCGAATATCAGCAATGGTGCTTTGGGGTATTTCAGTGTAAGCAGTGTTCGGGATTATCCAGTAGGTATAGATAAGCCATCACAGGGATAGCGTCTTAAACCGGTAACCTTTACGTAAGAGCAGTTCAATGCTTTTAGGTAAGGCGTATTTGACGTTATTAATGGCTTTTATATTGTCGTGGAAAACGATAATACTACCATTTCTTGTGTAGTTGACACAATTTTTATAGCATTGTTCCGGGCTAATCTTGGGATCATAGTCACCTGTAAGGACATCCCACATAATAATTTTGTAATCTTGGGCCAATACCTTCATCTGAGATTTTTTTGCCCTTCCATAAGGTGGACGAAAAAGTCTTGAATTAGTTAGTTTTTCACACTTTTCGATATTTTGAAAATAAATTTGGTCTTCACTATCCCAACCGCGTAAATGGTTGTAGGTATGATTGCCAACAGCATGACCTTCAGCCAATATTCTATCAAATATCTCAGGATGTTTTTTGATGTTTTCCCCTACACAGAAAAAGGTAGCTTTAACTTGATATTCTTTAAGACAGTCTAGAATCCATGGGGTTATTTCAGGGATTGGTCCATCATCAAATGTTAAATAAATATTATTTTTTTCTTTTTCTTTTCTCCAAATCGCCTTAGGATAAATGTAATTGAGGATAAAGATAGGGCGAACAAAATGCATATTGGAACAGTGGGTTATTTTCACAAATTTAAGGAAAGTTTTAGGAATGCCATCATTCGTTCAATTGTTGTGAAGAGACTAAGTGAATATTTTAAGTTAACTAAAAAGGAGCAAAGAGGAGTACTCGTTTTGATCTGTGTGTTGCTGCTATTAATCATTTTAAATATAATTCTTCCATATTTCTATCCAAAACATGCCATATCCTATCAGCTTGAAGACCATAATGTCGTACTGGACTCTATTGAACATTCTTTAACCTACCAGGATTTCGAACCATCGAAGGAAATTAAGGACAGGCAATTATTTCTATTTAATCCCAATACTTTATCCAAGGAGGGATGGATAAAACTGGGTCTTAGCGAAAAGCAGGTTCAAACCATTGTAAACTATCGCAATAAAGGCGGAAAATTTTATAAGAAATCTGATATCAGTAAGCTGTATTCCTTATCGGAACAGGAGGTACTTGAACTAATACCCTATGTTGATTTACCAGAAGAATTAAAGGGTACAGATTCAATTTTAAAGCATACTAAAGAATTCAAAAAGACTGATTCTATTCCTAAGGCAAGGTATAAAGTCAAAAGTCCTAAGATTTTTGAAGTTAATGCAGCTGATACGATGGATTTTATGCAATTGAAGGGGATAGGTCCAGTATTGGCCAGACGTATAATTAAGTATAGAGATGTATTAGGTGGTTTTATATCCTTAGAACAAATTAAGGATGTTTATGGTTTAACCATTACGACCTATGAGGAAATGTTGCCATGGTTGGAAGTCGATGCTACAAGGGTTAGGAAATTGCCAATAAACAGCATTACAGCAGAGGAATTGCGGAAGCATCCTTATTTTAGGAATAGAAATGTTTGGGGAATAATTCGGTATCGGGAACAACATGGAGCCTTTAAAGGAATCTCGGATTTGGGAAAGATTCATTCTTTGGATGAGGATTTTTTGCGTAAAATTGAATTTTATTTAGATTTTAAATAACATCGATGATTGAAGAACAACTGAAAGCTTATATCCGTGATATTCCGGATTTCCCACAACCTGGAATAGTTTTTAAAGACATTACCCCATTATTACAACAGCCAGAATTGGTCAAACTTGCCGTAAAAGAATTTGTTAGAAAATTAGATGGAATTGAGATCGATGTCATTGCAGGCATTGAAAGTAGAGGGTTTCTTTTTGGGTTTTTATTAGCGCAAGAAATGAACAAACCGTTCGTACCAATCCGTAAGCAAGGTAAGTTGCCATTTCATACCATTTCTGAATCATACAAGTTGGAATATGGTCAAGCCACTATTGAAATGCATGAAGATGCCATTCAAGAAGGCACAAAAGTTTTGATGCATGATGATTTATTAGCAACCGGAGGGACTGTTGTTGCAGCGAGTAAGTTGGTGGAAAAACTAGGCGGTGTCATTTCGGGTTATAGTTTTGTGATCAGTTTAGATTTTCTACAAAGCTCAGGAAGGTTAACGAGGTTTAGTGAAAATATATGTTCTTTAGTTCATTACGATTAATTTAAAATTATATAAAATATGGAGTGGATATCTGATCCAAATATTTGGATTTCATTTTTAACCTTAACTGTCTTAGAGATTGTTTTAGGAATTGATAACATAGTCTTTATTTCAATACAGAGCGCGAAACTGCCGGTTGAACAGCAGAAGAAGGCTCGGCAATTAGGGCTTATTTTAGCCTTAGTGATGCGCGTCGGATTGTTGTTTTCCATTAAATGGATTATGGGTCTTACGGCACCTTTTATTAATCTAGCGGATACCATAGGAGTGGATCATCCTGAATGGAGCCGATATCTTCAGCTATCAGGACGAGACTTAATTCTTTTTATCGGAGGTTTATTCTTGATCTATAAATCCACTACTGAAATACACCATAAGGTTGAAGGTCATACAGAATCGGCAAAAAGTAGAAATAAGCCGGTTACTTTTATGAGTGTGATTATTCAAATTATCATCCTGGATTTAGTTTTCTCGCTAGATTCGGTCATTACTGCGGTCGGTATGGTTGATAGCATTGGTGTTATGATAGCAGCCGTTATTGTAGCCGTTGTGATTATGTTAATCTCTGCAGAAGGTATTTCAAGGTTTGTTAATGATTATCCATCTGTTAAGATGCTAGCTTTGGCATTTTTACTGTTAATCGGGGTTTCATTAACCGCAGAAGCCTTCGATCAGCATATTCCTAAAGGCTATATCTATTTTGCGATGGCATTCTCCGTTTTAGTGGAGTTCTTGAACATCCGTTCTGAGAAAAAAGCACAGTTACAATTAGAACAAGAAAAACAAAAAGAGACTAAATAATGTTATTTTAAATAACGACGCTTATTAAAAATAAAAAGCTCGAATCAGAAATGATCGAGCTTTTTTCATTTATAAGAATTTCTTAAAATTCCCCTTGAACTTTATAATAGTTGTCACCCATTACCTTGACTTGCTGATTCTTTTCAACGAGATAGAATTTATTCTTCTCATAGACTAAGAATTCAGAAGTTTTATATAAGGTATTTCTAACTTCTTTTTCAACTGAAATCATTTGAGGTTGTCCTGAATTATCTAATTTTATTCGGACACACGAAAGATCCAGATCTGGGTTACTGAAACTATATTGAATAACAGAATCTGCAGAATCAACTTTAACATATCCAGCATAAGCAGGTTTATTTAAATCAATAGCATAAAAACTAGACAGTTCAACATTCCAATCCTTAATTTTTAAATTCTTGGTTTCTTCCGTGTCATCCTTTTTAACTGTTTTATTCACAGATGGATTAGCTGCAGTTAGGGAATCAATTTCTTTTTGAAAAAATCCGGGGATATCAAAAAAATGCTCCTGGGCGGCTATTTCCTTCTTCTGATTATTAGGATTTGAACAACCATAAAAAGCAGCGGTAATAAATATTACTGCTGCCAAAGTATTTTTGTGTTTCTTTTTAATATGCAAGGACATTACCGGTCATTTCTGAAGGGATAGGAAGGTTCAACAACTGTAAAACAGTAGGAGCAACATCGCCTAATTTTCCATCTTTAATGTTTTTATACTGACTATCGATTAAAATACATGGCACCAAATTCGTGGTATGTGCAGTATTAACCGATCCATCTTCATTAATCATAAATTCTGAATTACCATGATCGGCAAGAATAATAAATGAATACCCATTATTAATTCCAGTCTCAACAACACGTTTTGTACAATTGTCAACAGTCTCAACGGCTTTAACAACTGCTTCGAACACACCGGTATGACCCACCATATCAGGATTAGCAAAGTTCAGACAAATAAAATCTGGCGCATTTTCAATCATATCCTTACAGATAGAGTCTGCAATAATATTTGCACTCATTTCTGGTTGAAGATCATAGGTAGCAACTTTTGGAGAAGGAATCAATAATCTTCTTTCACCTTCAAATTGATCTTCCCGACCTCCAGAGAAAAAGAAGGTTACGTGCGGATACTTTTCCGTTTCTGCAATTCTTACTTGGGTCTTATGCTGCAAGGAAAGTGTTTCCCCCAAAGTTTGGGTTAGGTTATCTTTGTGGAATATGACTTTTACACCTTTGAATGTATCATCATATGAAGTCATTGTAATATAATACAAATTCAAAGGGTGCATATTATATTCAGGGAAATCCTTCTGCGTTAAAGCTTCGGTAATTTCGCGACCACGGTCTGTACGGAAGTTATAGCAAATCACAACGTCATCGTTCTTAATGACAGCTTTTGGTAACCCTTGCTCATTCACCATAACGATTGGTTTCAGGAATTCATCGGTTACACCTTGGCTATAAGATTCTTGTATAGATTCTGCTAAGTTATTTGAAGGTATTCCTATACCTTTTGTTAATAGGTCATAAGCTTCTTTAACACGTTCCCAACGATTATCACGGTCCATTGCATAATAACGTCCAATAGCTGAAGCAAGTGTGCCGACAGAATTATTAAGGAAGGAAGTTAGATCATTTACATATCCCACGCCACCATTGGGGTCAGTATCGCGACCATCCATGAAAGCATGGATGAAAACTTGATCATTGCTTAATTTAGCATCTTTAGCAGCATCACACAAAGCCTTTAGATGTTCGATATGAGCATGCACACCACCATCAGAGAGCAATCCAATAAAGTGTACATTTTTATGGTTTGCTTTCGCATAATCAAAAGCAGCCTGAATGGTAGGGTCAGTTTTGAAGACACCATCTTGAGCCGCTTTATTGATACGTCCCAGTTCTTGGTATACAACACGACCAGCGCCAAGATTCATGTGGCCAACTTCCGAGTTGCCCATTTGTCCAGCAGGTAAACCTACAGCTTCACCAGATGCTTCAAGTTTTGAGTTAGGGTAGGTTGCAAGCAAATAGTCTAAAAAAGGGGTATTGGCAGCTATTACAGCGTTAGAATTATCATTTTTTCCGTAGCCTAAACCATCCAGGATTAGTAATGCTACTTTTTTATTTTCAGAACTCATTACACAAATATACTTATAATCCTTAAAAAATGATAAAAAGGGGCTTATGATAAATTGTGTACGCAACAATTCTGATAGGTAGAAAAAATAAACATGATTGGCATAATTTTCGCTGATTGTAGTTCGGAAAAATGAATTTCATGTTTAGTTGTCCTATTTAATGGAAAATGTCAGCTAAATATACAGGTCAATTATGTTAAAGGTAATAAATGGTTTAGGAAAAAAGATAAGGCATATTGCATTTGCAATGTTGCTTTTGCCATGCATTACCTTGATGAGTTTTCAAACAGATGTTGCCTTAGAGTTGCTTGGAGCATTGAAATCAAATAATGCTAAGAACGTAGCCAATTTATTTGGTCAGAATATATCCTTATCGATTAAGAATGATTCGGGCTATTATTCCAAGTTTCAGGCCGAGGTTATGTTAAGTGATTTTTTCAGGACTTCAAAAACCACTGAAGTCAAACAAGTTCAGCGCACTAACAGTTCAAATAATAGCTTTTATATAGTCTACCAGATTAAGACTGGTCAAGGATCATATAGGGTCTTTGTAAAGTTCAATCAATCGGGTGGAGAAGCCCAAATCAATGAGCTGAGAATAGAATAAACTTCAAAATTTCGTATTTAAGTTTCGATATAAATATATTTTTATTCATCTTCGCTTAATTTTAATTTGCTAAATGGAGAGAGAATTCAAAGATAAGCTAGTACATTTTGTTCAGGAAGCCCTTGAGGAAGATGTAAGAGAAGGGGATCATACCTCATTATCTACGATAAAAGAAGAACAATTAGGAGAGGCTCAATTATTGGTGAAAGAGGATGGTATATTAGCAGGCGTAGAGGTTGCTAAAGAGATCTTCTCACAAATAGACCCTGAATTAGCATTTGAATTGCTTATTTCGGATGGTTCGGCCGTAAAATACGGCGATATTGCCTTTCGTGTAAGAGGCAAGATCCACACTATATTAAAAGGAGAGCGCTTAGTTCTCAATATTATGCAACGCATGTCAGCGATTGCTACTCAAACAGCTCAATATGTTAAAGCCATTTTAGGAACTAATGCCAAGGTTTTAGATACCCGAAAAACTACGCCGTTATTACGTTTCTTAGAGAAGAAGGCAGTTGAGATTGGAGGAGGAGTCAACCATCGTTTTGGTTTGTATGATATGATCTTGATTAAGGATAATCATGTTGACTATGCTGGTGGAATTTCATCCGCAGTAAATGCGGCGTTTGCTTATAAAAAGGAAAAGCAGTTAGATATTGCAATCGAGGTTGAGGTGCGGAATTTTGATGAGTTAAGAGAAGTACTAAGCCTTGAGGCAGTTGATCGCGTGATGTTTGATAATTTTACTCCGGAACAGGTTAAGGAGGCAGTTGATTTAGTCGGAGGAAGATTAGTAACGGAAGCGTCTGGGGGAATCACATTAAAAACCATATCAGACTATGCTAATGCAGGGGTAGATTATATCTCTGTAGGTGCATTAACGCATTCGGTTAAAAGTCTGGATTTAAGCTTGAAAGCAAAACTTATTTAGTAAATTGCTGTAGATGATATCAATATACCTAGTAGGAATAGTCATATTAGCATATCTTTTCGGTTCAATACCTACAGCAGTATGGTTTGGGCAGGCATTTTATGGGGTTGATGTTCGTGAATATGGAAGTGGAAATGCCGGTGCGACTAATACCTTTCGGGTTTTAGGGAAAAAAGCTGGCGCGATCGTTATGTTCGTTGATATTTTGAAGGGATGGACAGCGACCAATTTGCCATATTTATTAGATAGTTCTTTAGTTGGTAATCAAGATGGGCCTCAGTTTGTCAATATACAATTGGCTTTGGGAGTAATTGCGGTTTTAGGACATTTATTTCCAATTTTCGCTGGTTTTCGTGGTGGAAAAGGCGTTGCTACCTTATTTGGAATGGTGCTGGCAATCCACTGGCCTGCAGCCTTGGTCTGTGTCTCTGTATTTCTATTTGTATTGCTCGTGACCCATTATGTATCTTTAAGTTCTATTATGGCGGGCTTTGCATTTCCATTTTCTGTTGCCTTTATTTTTAAAACTACCGTTCCTTCCATTCTCTTATATGGAATTGCTATATGCGCCTTAATTTTGGTCACCCACCAAAAAAATATCGAACGACTACTCAAGGGAAAAGAATCCAAAATATATTTATTCAAGAAAAAACCAAAGGATTAAACTTTTGGGTACAAGTTTTGTTTAATACTTCAAGATAATGTAAAAGTATTAGATAAACTAAATCAAAAACACTTATGAAACGAATAACTAAATACGCTTCCATGTTGCTTCTAGGGGCAACTTTGGTCGGTTGTGCTACGTCAGCTATCACTGGTCGTAAGTACTTAAAATTAGTAGACTCACAAACGATAAACAATCAAGCTGCGCTTGCATATAAGGACTTTTTAAGTAAGAATTCATCCAAGGTTGAGACTGGCTCAGCTGCTGCCACACAAGTTAAGAGAGTGGGTAACCGTATCGCTGCTGCAACGAATGAATATTTGAGGCAGATTGGGGCTGCTGATAAATTTAATTTTAATTGGGAATTCAACTTAATTGAAAGCGATCAGGTCAATGCTTGGTGTATGCCTGGAGGAAAGGTTGCAGTTTATACAGGTATCCTACCGATTGCAAAGAATGATGCTGGATTAGCTACCGTAATGGGTCATGAGATTGCCCATGCAATTGAAGAACACTCAGTGTCGCAAGTTTCCAATGCTATGGCTGCTCAATTAGGAGCACAATTATTAAATGCTGCTGGAACAATCAGCAACAGTAGATATACAGGTATTTTCAATCAAATATATGGTATAGGGTATCAGGTAGGATCATTGAAATTCTCAAGAAATGATGAATTAGCAGCTGATAAAGCTGGTTTGATTCTGATGGCCATGGCTGGGTATAATCCAGAAGAAGCCGTTTCATTTTGGGAAAGAATGGCACAGGGCAAAAAAGGAAGTACTCCAGAGTGGTTAAGTACTCACCCTAGTGATGCAAGACGTATCAGCCAATTGCAAGCGATGGTGCCAGAAGCTATGAAATATTATAAAAAACAATAATAACAATTATATAACGCCCTTTTGGGGAAAGAATACAAGGACCGGTTAGTTTACACTAACCGGTTTTTTTTTGTGTTTTCAAAAAAAAATGAATTTTCGTGTTACATTATTAAGTTTTTAGATACTAATAGTATAGCTAACACAAAACAAATTATAAATGGAACTTAAAATCAGTAATCTAACGAAAACATATAATAATGGGGTGAAAGCCTTAGATCATGTCAATTTGGAAATAGGACCAGGCATGTTTGGGTTATTAGGTCCGAATGGCGCCGGGAAATCTTCTTTAATGCGTACCATTGCAACGCTACAAAGTCCCGATAGTGGATCCATTCAATTTGGAAATATTGATGTGTTAAATGATAAAAATTCCTTAAGACGCATTCTTGGATACCTTCCCCAAGAATTTGGTGTTTATCCAAATCTCTCCGCTGAGGAACTGTTAAATTATTTTGCTGACTTAAAGGGTATTGGTAGTAAACAAGATCGTAAGAAGATTGTGCAGAACGTTTTGGAAATCACTAATTTATATGATTTTAGAAATAAAAGTGTTAGTGGGTATTCGGGCGGTATGAAACAAAGGTTTGGCATTGCTCAAATGCTATTAAATGATCCAAAATTAATTATTGTCGATGAGCCAACAGCAGGTTTAGACCCAGCAGAACGACATCGATTTTTAAATGTACTCAGGGAGATCGGAGCACAACATACTGTTATTTTCTCTACGCATATTGTTGATGATGTTCGGGAATTGTGTCATGAATTAGCGATTATGAATGGAGGTAAGGTCTTGTTCCGCGGAAGTACCCAAGAAGGAACGCAATCATTAGCGGGGAAGATTTGGCAAAAGAAGATTGACCGTGCAGATTTTGAAAAGGAAAATGCAATCTATAATATAATTTCGTCCAATTACAATCAAGATAATAGTTTGAATATTCGGGTCTATCATGAAACTCTTCCGCATGAATCCTTTAATTCGGCTACCCCCATGCTGGAAGATGTTTATTTTGTAACCCTTAAGAGCGACAAGGTAAATGTTTAGTACGATTTTCATGTTTGAAATAAAACGCTGGTTGAAGCAGCCTGTGTTTTATGTATACTGTGCTATTTATTTTGGATTAGCTTATTTTACCACGATTTCAAATTTAGGTGCTTTTGATGCTGTAACTCGAACAACATCAGATCCTGTTTTTGTCAATGCACCGATTAATATTGCTGGTTTTTTCAATAGTTTTTCCACTTTAATTTACTTTTTAATACCAACTATTGTTGGAGCATCAGTGTACAGGGATTATCTGTATAATGTTCATACGCTCTTGTTCTCCTATCCACTGAATAAACTAAATTATCTTTCGGCAAAATTCTTAAGTTCATTATTGGTTGTCACCTTTATTGCCTTTTTATGTGTATTGGGTTATTATGTCGCTCAATATCATCCCGGAATCAATGTGGAGATGCTGGGGCCTAATAATTTTAGAGCCTATGTGGAAGGCTTTTTATTGACTGTTGTACCGAATTTCATCTTGTTTGGCAGTATTATTTTTGCCTTGGTAACTTTCAGCAGAAATATCTATGTAGGATTCGTCTTTGTATTGGTTTTATTTTTATTGCAAACCTTATTGGATGCAGCTACGCAGAATGTTGACAATCGATATTTGGTGGCATTACTGGATCCATTTGGATTTGAACCCATATTATATTACAGTCGATATTGGAGCGTCGAGGATCAGAATACAAACCTGTTACCCATCAAAGGAGTTCTGCTTTATAATCGATTGATTTGGTTAGCGGTCGCGGGGCTAATTTTTGGCATTGTTTATTATAAGTTCAGCTTTTCGCAATTAGGATTGTCTTTTAAGAAATCTAAATCCGGGGAAAGAATGATCAAGGATAACTTTGGAAGTATCTTGAGGATAGATTTACCAAAGGTTCAAATCAATTATAATTTTATTTCAAATCTGAAACTGAGTTGGAGGCTATCCAATACAGACTTTAAATTCTTGATTAAGAATTGGACATTTATCATTCTTTTGATCATTGCATTTCTGTTTGTGTTGATTATCATATCTATTTCTGGGGAATTGTTTGGTACCTCAACCTATCCGGTGACTTGGCAGGTTCTAACTGCAATGGGAAGTATGTATAGTTTCTTTTTGAACATTATGATCTTCCTTTTCGCAGGGATGTTAATACAGCGTTCAAGACAAACGAATATGTTCCTATTGATCGAGGCGACCGCAGTTCCAAATTGGGTGCTGCTGTTTTCAAAATTCCTTGCATTGCTTAAGCTTGTATTCCTTGTTATGGCTGTGTGTTTGCTAAATGGTATACTCTATCAAGCTTATAAGGGATATTTTAATTTTGAAATTGGACATTATCTTTATGAACTCTTTTTCTTGAATCCGTTAAAGTTTATCTACCTCATTCTATTTGCATTATTTATTCATAGCTTTTTTAAGAACTATTTTGTAGGGTTTATTTTATGTCTGATTATTTTCTTCGGAATTCCCTTCTTATCAAAAATAGGGGTAGAGCAGATGATATTTAAACCGGGATCAGACCCATCCTTTAGTTATTCAGATATGAACGGCTATGCAGATATTCGTCATTTTATCTATTATAGAATTTATTGGATACTATTTGGAATTATCCTGTTCGGTTTAACCTTATTGTTTTGGAGAAGGGGAATTATTTCGAATTTTAAAGAGAGGTTAACTGATTTTGGATCCAGGCTGAAACCTACCATTTTAATTCCTACCATACTGGCACTTATAGGGTTCTTGGGGTTGGGATATAAAATTTATGCAGAGAACAATATTGTTCAACCAAGGTACTCGGCTTTAGAAAAGGAACTGCAGCAGGTAGATTATGAGAAAAAATATAAAAAGTATGATGGCAGGGCAATACCAAGATTAATTGATGTAAAGGTTGATATGGATATCGATCCTAAGAAGAGGGATTTTTTGGCGAAAGGTAAATTTACCTATGTCAATAAAACTTCCGAGGCGATAGATACCATATTTATGAATCTGACACCAGACTTAAAGATTGCAGCTAAGTTTCATCAGCCGACAGACCTAATCTTAAAAGATTCTGTATTGGCTGTGGATATTTATAAACTTAAAACCGCATTAAATCCTGGAGATACTTTACGTATTGATTATACGATTTCGAATCCATCGAATGGATTTTTATTTGATCGTTCCGAAGTATTGGAGAATGGAACATTTATGAATAATATGATGTTCCCGGTATTGGCATATTTTGATGATGGAGAAATTGATGATAATCGCGTTCGTAAGAAGTACGGATTGGTCGATAAGCCAAGAATGGCAGATCCTAGGGATTCATCAAAGTTGGGCAGCAATTATATTTCTCAGGATGCAGATTGGATTAATTTTGAAGCGACACTGAGTACAAGTACGGATCAAACTGCAATTGCACCAGGGTATTTGCAGAAAACTTGGGAAAAGGACGGTAAGAAGTATTTTCATTATAAGATGGATGCCCCAATTCTGAATTTTTATTCTTTTATGTCTGCAAAATACGAGACAAGGAAAGAGAAATATAAAGGGAAAGATTTAGAGATTTATTATCATAAGGGTCATGAATACAATCTAGACAGGATGATGGCCTCTATGAAGAAAGCTTTGGACTACTATGAATCCAATTATGGTCCATATCAGTTTAAACAGATGCGTATAATTGAATTTCCTTCTTCAATGGGGACATTTGCACAAGCTTTTGCGAATACTGTACCTTTTTCGGAAGGGATTGGATTTATCGCAAAAGTAGACGAAGATGATCCTAATGCCGTAGATTATCCCTATTCTGTCGTGGCTCATGAGTTTGCACACCAATGGTGGGCCCACCAAGTTATCGGAGCTTATGTACAGGGAGCTACTATGATGTCTGAATCTCTTTCCGAATACAGTTCTCTAAAAGTCTTAGAACATACGTATGGTAAGGATCAAATGACCCGTTTTTTAAAAAATGCTTTAGATTCATATTTGTTGGGTAGATCAAGTGAGCAGATCAGAGAAAATCCATTGATGTTCAATGAAAATCAAGGTTATATACATTATAATAAAGGATCATTGGTTATGTATTCAATGAGTGACTTTTTGGGAGAGCAAAAATTTAATGATTTCCTTAAAGCTTATGCGAGTAAAGTCAAATTTCAATATCCTCCGTATACTACCTCGATAGAATTTGTTGATATGCTAAGGCCTGTTGTTCCAGATACCCTTCAATATCTGATTAAAGATCTTTTTGAGACCGTTACTCTGTATGATAATCACATCAAGGATGTAAAAGTTAAAGAGTTAGACAACGGAAAATTTGAGGTTAACATCAATTTCTTGACTTCTAAGTATAGAACCGATGCTTTAGGAAAGAAAAGCTATGAAGATGTAAAGGGAACTTCCTTGGCACACAAAGACGGTAAGAAGACGATCAATTCACTGCCTTTGAATGATTATATGGATATCGCCGTCTTCGCTGAGCCAATAGAAAAGGAAGGTTATAAAGTCGATAACCCTTTATTCCATAAACGTATAAAAGTTGATAAAATCAATAACCAGATAAAGGTTATCGTCGATAAAAAGCCCATAGAGGTAGGAATTGATCCGAACTACAAACTATTGGATCAAGACTCGAATGATAATCGTAAAAAGATATAGCTAAAGATTTTATTTAATTTATAGTTAACTTTTTAGTAGATATATTTGCAGCATGCGAACATCAGATTTCGAAATAATTGAATATTCCGATAAATATAAGTATCAAATATTATCGGTTTGGGAAAAATCAGTACTTGCGACCCACGATTTTTTAAAGAAAGAGGATTTTATTGAAATTAAAGCATTAGTTCATTCCATAGATTTCAATGATTTCCAGGTTTTTTGTCTGTTAAATGAAAAAAGAGTATTGGGATTTATAGGTGTTGCAGAGAAAAAAGTTGAAATGCTCTTTATTGACCCTGCATATATTGGACAGGGTCTTGGGAAGAAATTATTAAACTTTGCAACTCTTGAACTAAATTCAAATCTGGTTGATGTAAATGAACAGAATACAAATGCCCTCAAATTTTACCAAAAATTCGGATTTGAAATATTTGAAAGATCGGATAGAGATGAGCAGGGAAGAGTGTATCCAATATTGAGGATGAGATTAATCGGAACTTAGTTGAAATATCCAGGAAAATCATTTCTAGTATCTAAGACCCTATTGTTTTCGTAAACAATTCATTTAATACCTTATCTTTGAATACAGAAAAGAATTCAATTTTATGAACATTCAGGACCTTATTATTAAGGATAAAGATCAGGTTTTATTAGAGGATGTATTTTTGAGCTATGAGAACCGGGAAAAAATTGACCAATTAATTAAGGAGCACCTCTATTTGGAAGATTTAAAGCAGTATGGATTGCCTGTTAGTAATAAGCTCCTGTTATATGGTCATTCAGGCTGCGGAAAAACGACTACCGCGAAGGCTATTGCCAATACATTAGGAAAACCTTTGATTATCTTGAATTTGAGTAATGTTATAAATTCTAGAATTGGTGAAACTTCCCAGAATGTAAAGCAGGTATTTGACCGTGCGTCGAGGGATAAAGGAGTTTTGTTTTTAGATGAATTTGATCAATTAGGCAAGGCGAGGGGTGATGATGAAAATGATGTAGGAGAGATGCGACGGTTAGTCAATTCGATTATCCAACAAATCGACTATCTTCCTGATGATGTCTTATTGATCTGCGCAACTAACCACATTGACATTATTGATTCTGCTTTAATTAGAAGGTTTCAGATTCGGGTTCAATATGATATGCCGGACAATGACTCATTAGATAACTATTATGAGTCCTTATTGGCGAGATTTCCTAAAGAGTTACATCCAAAGAATAGGCGTTATGGAATTTCTTTTGCTGAAGCTAAGGACAGTTTATATGCCGTTGTAAAATCCAATTTGATTAAGAAGTTGGATATGAAAGGCCGGATGTTATAAATTTAATTTCTCTTATTATACAGCCGGAGCAACATCCTTTTCTTTTCTAAATAAAATAAACAGGAAAGCAACAATTCCCATCAATACTGGGTAGTATAGATATTGCATAACATCTACCGGTGACATTAAAGGTTGATTCTTTTCGCTCAGAATCATATTCGCTGCGGCCATTGCCGCCAATATTTGTGCTCCATACGGAACCAACCCTTGTATAAAACAAGAGATGGTGTCCAATATACTTGCAACACGGCTACCATCAAGCTGATTTTCGTCGGAGATATCCTTTGCAATCGGTCCAACAATAACGATCGTTATGGTGTTGTTTGCAATAGCAAGGTTCACTAAGCTAACCAGAAATGCGATGCTAAGTTCCGCTCTCTTTTTGGAGTTGATTCGTTTTGTAGCTGCATGTAAAAGATAGTCTATTCCTCCATTCATACGGATGATTCCAACAACTCCACCAATCACCAAGCACAGAATACTTAATTCAAACATTCCAGCGAATCCATCATTGATAGATTTTAGTATGGCAAGAAAATCTATGGATCCAGTAAATAGACCGATTAAAGCCGCACAGATTATTCCGATTCCCAAAGTCCAGATTACGTTCAGACCACTTAGTGCAAGAACAAATACGAGAACATAAGGGACAATTTTTATGATTTCAAAAGTCCCAACATTTAGGTTTTGAGCATTTTGAAGCGTTTGAAACCCAAGTATGGAATAAATTACCATGACCAGAATAGCAACTGGCAGAACCATTTTAAAGTTTACTTTGAACTTTTCTTTCATTCCAACTCCCTGAGTTCTGGTAGCTGCAATTGTTGTATCCGATATAAATGAGAGGTTGTCTCCAAACATGGATCCGCCAATGACAGCTGCCAACGCAATGGCCATAATCCCTGGGATATTCTCTTCCAGGCCAACAGCAATAGGAGCTAGGGCAACTATTGTACCTACAGATGTACCTAAAGAAGTGGATATAAAACAGGAAACTAGGAATAGTCCCGATATAATAAATTGCGGCGGAATGTAAGTTAGTGCAAAGTTAATGGTAGAGGAAATCGCCCCGATATTTTTAGAAAGCTCGCCAAAAGCACCAGCCAACAAAAATATAAGAATCATGATGAGAATGTTTTCATCTCCGGCTCCTTTTGCAAAACTTGATAATTTTTCTTTAAAAGGTTTTTTGGGGAATTGTATGAAAGCAATGAATAGAGAAATCATGAAGACTACCAAAACCGGAAGCGCGTAGAAATCGCCGAGCATATACGAGCCAGCGAAGTATATGACAACAAATAGGATGAGAGGTATTAAGGCCCAGAAATTGCCTTTATTCATAAGCTTAGTTTAAAGATTTTTTTCAAAAATAGGATATTATTCATAAAGTCAGGTAGTTCAAGGTTCAGATTTAATCAGCATTCATCGTCAAGATCAATTTTAAATGCCTTTAAAATCTGGTTTTCAATTCCTTAATGCTTTGCCAATAAGAAATTATATGTACCTTTAATATAATCACCAGAATAAACATAAAGCAATAGAAATGAAAAGAACCCCATTGACAACTTTAATTCTGTTGTTATTAGTGGCATTTGTTTTAGTTTTTGCTACTACCTGCTTCGGGATTCATTAAAAAAAGCGAGGCTTGATTGAAAGATCAAGCCTCGCTTTTTTTAACTTATTCCGATTTATTTTCCCAGAAATCAGCATTTTTAATTCCCAACGCTTTCGGATCGAAATCGAGTTCTTGAATACCTTGCTTTCTTTTCGATTTATAGTCTTTCCAAACTTTCATAGCAGTTTTGCTAAGCAATAAGATTGCGATAATATTGGTCCATGCCATTAATCCGACACCAATATCACCAATTGCCCAAGCTGTGTCTGCAGTTCTAATCGTTCCGAAATATACCGTGCTTAAAAAGATAATTTTAAAGATCCATCCAATTATATTTCTTGCTTTTTCATTTTTCACCAAATACGCAATGTTGGTGTCTGCATAATAGAAGTAAGCCATAATTGTAGTAAAGGCAAAGAAAAATAAAGCGATTGCCACGAAACCATTTCCAAAACCTGGAAAATGATGTGATACTGCAGCTTGTGTAAAACCATTATAGTCTACACCAGGTAAGTTTTCTACCAACAAGGTGGTTGGTTTTCCCGCAGCATCAACTTCTGTTACATTGTACATTCCTGTAAATAAAATCATCAGTGCTGTAGCTGTACAGACAAACAAAGTATCGACATACACTGAAAAAGCTTGCACTAATCCTTGTTGAGCGGGATGAGAGACCTCAGCGGCAGCGGCTGCGTGAGGTGCAGTTCCTTGCCCAGCTTCATTCGAATAAATTCCTCTTTTAACTCCCCATGCGATCGCCATACCAATAATGCCACCAAATGTAGCGTCTAAACTAAAGGCACTACTAAAGATCAGGCTAAATACTTCAGGAATTTGATGATAATTCATAGCAATGATCACTAAGGTCATTAATATATATCCTCCCGCCATAAAAGGAACAACAAATTCTGCAACAGAGCCCAAGCGCTTCACGCCTCCGAAAATAATAAGGATTAATAGAACTACGATACCTATTCCAGTATAATTTGTTGGAATAGCATACGCATTGAATGCAGAAGAAGCAATAGCATTACTTTGTACACCAGGAAGGAGCAAACCTGCGCTAATGATGGTCAAAATAGCGAAGATTGCCGCATACCATTTTACACCTAATCCTTTTTCAATATAAAAAGCAGGTCCACCTCTAAATTCATTTCCATCCTTCTGTTTATAAACCTGACCTAAGGTTGCTTCAACAAAAGCTGATGCAGACCCCAAGAAAGCAATTATCCACATCCAGAAGATAGCCCCAGGTCCCCCATAAAAAATTGCAGTAGCCACACCTATGATATTTCCTGTTCCTACACGACCTGAGATTGCTAAAGCAAAAGCCTGAAAAGAAGAGATCCCTTCATCGCCTTTTTTCTTAGCGAATAAAAGTTTCAACATATCTTTCAAATAAGCCACCTGAAGGAATCCTGTACGGAAAGAAAAGTAAAGTCCTGTGCATAAGCACAAATAAATAAAAACATCACTCCAAACTAGATTGGAGATCGAGGAGATTATATTATCCATTAATTTGGTTTAAATAGTTATTTACCATTAATAATGCCGTAAAGAAAAGGTTTTTTTTATAAAAATTCATAAAATAATTCCAGATTGGAATTGAACAATTAATGAAATCCTAATTAAAAATTAAGTAGCTGTGGTCAAGAATAATTGATTTTTAACTTGGATATATCGATTTCATACATCTAATTTGTCTTTTATTACACATTAATTATGAAACATCTTTTCAAACTCTCTTTGGCTGGAATTATTTTGCTTCAGCTATGTTCATGCCGTTCCGCTAAGAATATGGAGATCAGAGATTTGTTGCATCATAGCAATTGTAATCAACAGAATGTTTATGATTATACCTTAGATAGCCTGCCGATTCCTTTACATGAGCAACAGGTTTCACCCATTATTTCTCAAAAACTAAGTTTTAACAGCTTAAATATGGCCAATGCCATCGGGATATTGAAGATGGTCACGCGGTTTGCTGAATTAAGACAGGATCCAAAAGGAGCGGATGATTTAAAATACCGTTTAGAATTACTTGAGCTAAAACAGATCATTGATCAGAAAATCAATAGCTCATCGTTGGAAATATCTGCTATTTCCTCAGAAATGGATTGCGAAGAGGAGCGGACTAGCCAGGTTGCAAATTACCTGGAAGGTAAAATAAGGGAGAGAGAATCAAAGTTAACTATTGGTGCCATTGTTGTCGGCGCTTTAGGTGCAATCTTGACGGAAGGGGTGATTAAAGAAGAAAAAGCAAGTCATGTGGTTGGTATTTCTACAGGTGTTGCTGAAGCTACTTTTGGGGTAATGATGCTGCTTAACGATGAAACCACAGAATTTTATCATAAAAGGAATGCATTGCGAGATGTTTGGTTTGGTTCAGAAACTTCTAAGAATTTCCCTGCAGCAGTGTGGTATTACTTGAATTATTCAAATCCTGAGAATGGAATAAAATCTTCATTGAGAGAGCAAATCATCCAAAAGTGGAAGAGTTTTGGACAGATCAACAAGTCCTCAGAAGAAGAATTGTTACAATTGTATTTTGGCGAAGGAGGAAAATATACAAGTGAGCAATTGGATAACCGCGCAGATATGTACGATCAATTAGAATCCAATATCAATTTGATGAAGCAAGATTTAAAGGCGCTATCATCAGAATTGGAAAAATTGTAACATAGATTCCAGTATTAAATAGCTGGAATCTACGTATGAATTTGTTGCAGTGATTTATTACTGTTGATTTTCAGGTTTAAGATTAATATCATAGAATACCGGGTCAAATTTCATCATTGCTCCGGTAGCAGCATCAACTATAAACCCAGGTAGGAATAACACATTTACGATGGAAACCATATTAAATGTGGTTGATAATGTAAAATCATGCTTTTTATAACCTTCTTTTGATAAAGTTATCACTTGTCCATTAAATCCTTTTTTAAGTTCGATGTTTGCGGGAGTTGTACCTCTTTCAATACCATTTACCTCAATTAAAGCGCCACTTGGATTTGATTTGATAAGGACAGTCTCTCTTTGTCCTGTAAAAACCGTTGCGCATGAGGTCGTGAGTAATAGAACTGAAGCTAGTGCAAATAAAAATTTTGTTTTCATGAAATAATAATTGATAGAGTTAAATTTTTAAGTATGACAGTTAAATATCGCTTCGGTTTAATGTGTATTTCGAATTTTTTTTCAATTTTTTAACTCTGTGTTATATTTTAAGAACTCAACAGCATGGAATTGAGTTTTTTATAAGATTTATTTGGGTTAATAAAAATTAAAATCGTTTATAAAAAGGGGCGGTTTATGTCTGTAAAAAACTGAATAAATAACTGTATCTTTGCGACATGATTAATGTTTCTAATTTATCTCTTCGTTATGGCAAACGTGTCCTATTCGAAGATGTCAACTTAAAATTTACTCCTGGAAATTGTTATGGTATAATTGGAGCTAATGGTGCCGGCAAATCTACCTTTTTAAAGATTATTTCAGGTGAAGTAGACCCAACCTCAGGTTCGGTTGCATTTACTCCTGGAGAGCGTATGTCGGTATTGAACCAGAATCACTATGCATTTGATGAGTTCCCTGTTATTGAAACTGTCATGATGGGTAACCAGGAATTATATAAAGTAATGAAGGAGAAAGATGAAATCTATATGAAGGAAGATTTCTCCGATGCAGATGGAGAGCGTGCAGGTGAATTGGAGAGTCTATTTGCAGAAATGGACGGTTGGAATGCCGAAAGTAATGCAGCAACTCTACTAAGTAACCTTGGGATAAAGGAAGATTTGCATTTTAAATTAGTGAAGGAATTAGATGGTAACGAAAAAGTACGTGTATTATTGGCACAAGCTTTATTCGGAAATCCAGATATTTTGATTCTGGATGAGCCTACCAACGATTTGGATATCAATACTATCGCATGGTTAGAGGATTTCTTGGCTACTTATGAGGCGATTGTTTTGGTTGTTTCCCATGACCGTCACTTCTTGGATGCGGTATGTACACATATCGTTGATATTGATTTTGGTAAGATGACCATTTACTCAGGTAACTATAGTTTCTGGTATGAGTCATCTCAATTGGCGTTGAAACAACGTTCAGACCAAAACAAGAAAATGGAAGATAAGGTTAAGGAATTACAGGAGTTTATCCGCCGATTTTCAGCGAATGCTTCCAAATCAAAGCAGGCAACATCACGTAAGAAAGCTTTGGATAAAATCAATATTGAGGACATCAAGCCTTCCAATAGAAAATATCCAGCGATTATGTTCAATATGATGGATAGAGAGCCTGGAGATCAGATCTTGACCGTTGAGAACTTAGGAAAAACAATCAATGGTGAAGTTTATTTCAAGAATATCAGTTTTATGGTTAATAAAGGTGATAAGATTGCTGTCTTAGCTGAAAACAACTTAGTAACTTCTGCTTTCTATGATATTCTAACCGGAAGAGACAAGGATTATGTTGGTGAATTCAAATGGGGTATTACGATTACACCAGCAGATATGCCAATCGACAATGCCGAATTCTTCGAGGGTAAAAATGATAACTTGGTTGATTGGTTAAGAGACTATACCACAAAACCGGATGCAGATGAGCAGTTTATCCGTGGCTTCTTAGGGAAGATGCTATTTTCAGGTGAAGAAGTTCTGAAAAAATGTTCAGTATTATCAGGAGGAGAGAAAATGCGTTGTATGTTTTCACGGATGATGCTTCAAGGGGCAAACTTCTTGATTTTTGATGAGCCGACAAACCACTTGGACTTGGAGTCTATTACGGCACTGAATAATGGTATAAATGATTTTAAGGGTTCTGTTTTATTTACTTCACGAGATCATGAGTTAACTCAAACAGTTGCAAATCGTGTAATTGAATTAACGCCAAATGGAATTATTGATAAGTTAATGTCTTATGACGAGTACATTAATTCTGAAGCTGTAAAAGCACAGCGTGAAGAAATGTATAAATAAGTTACTATATAAATTCATGGGAAGGGGCTGAAGTTTTTCAGCTCCTTTTTTTATTTAATAATTTTTGGGTTAAGGATTCCTGAAAATAGAATTTAAACGTATCAAAAATATTATGCGTATAATCATAATTATTTCCGGATAGTTTGTTATATTAGGTTGCTAAATAGAATAAGCAAAAATTATTCTAACATTTTAAACCGAATTTAAAATCATCATCACAAGAGTTTATGAGTGTTTTTCAAATTAAAGAAAACCCCGAAGTTTTTGATGCCATAGTTGTTGGATCTGGAGCGGGCGGCGGAATGGCGGGTTATATATTGGCAAATGCAGGGCTGAAGGTCTTGATGCTGGAGGCGGGTCCATTTTTTGACCCGAAGACAGATGCATTGCAATTACGTTGGCCATGGGAATCACCGCGCCGCGGTGCTGGAGTTACAAGGCCCTTTGGGGACTTTGACGCTGCATACGGAGGTTGGCAATTAGATGGTGAGCCTTATAGTAAGGTAGCAGGAACTGAATTTGAATGGTTTCGCGCACGTATGTTAGGTGGAAGGACGAACCACTGGGGAAGGATTTCTTTACGAATGGGTCCGGATGATTTTAAACCGAAAGATGGGGTTACTGATGCATGGCCGATTTCTTATGAAGAAGTAAAGCCTTTTTATGACCGTGTGGATCGGATGATTGGTATTTATGGGACCGTAGAGGGAATTCATAATGAACCTGATGGTATTTTCATGAAACCACCCAAACCTCGCTTGAATGAATTGTATATTACTAAGGGAGCAAGAAAGGCTGGAGTTCCGGTTATTCCGGGTAGAGGTGCCGTTTTAACGGAATCATCGCCAGAGATTAAAGGTCGCGGAACCTGTTTTTATTGTGGACAATGTGGCCGTTCTTGTAAGGTATATGGTGATTTTTCTTCATCTTCCTGTTTGGTTATTCCAGCAATGGAAACAGGAAATCTTAAAGTCATTGACAATGCCATGGTACGCGAGGTATTAACCAATGATGAAGGTTTAGCAATTGGTGTTTCTTATGTTGATACCAAGGATTTACAGGAATATTCGGTAAAAGGAAAAAAAGTCATCCTAGGAGCTAGTGCATGTGAAAGTGCTAGATTGCTTTTGAATTCCAAATCTAAGTCACATCCAGGTGGAATTGGTAATAGCAGTGGCTTGGTTGGTAAATATTTGCATGATTCAACAGGGGCAAGCCTTGGCGGATTTTTACCTCAACTATTAGATAGAAAAAGATATAATGAAGATGGAGCTGGCAGTGTTCACATCTATTCACCTTGGTGGGGAGATCACAGTAAACTGAATTTCCCTCGGGGTTACCATATAGAATATGGAGGAGGATTACATATGCCATCTTATGGGTTCTTGAACTTTGTTCCTAATGTGAACGGAATGGTTCCTGGAAGAAATGGCGAAAAAAGAGAGCAAGGTGGGTATGGTGCAGGATTGAAAGATGATTATCGTCGTTTTTATGGTGCCAATGTCGGCATGGCAGGTAGAGGTACTGCATTGGCTCGCAAAGAAAACTATTGTGAGATAGACCCAACGAAAGTTGATAAATATGGTATTCCTGTGCTTCGTTTTAATTATAAGTGGGCAGATGAAGAAATCCAACAGGCGAAACATATGCAGGAGACATTCCAGTCGATTATGCATGAAATGGGCGCAATCATAACCTCAAATATTCCTGGAGCCGATACCTTATATGGTTTAGAGGCACCTGGAAAAATTATTCATGAAGGGGGAACTACACGCATGGGCGATGATCCGAAAACTTCAGTATTGAATAAGTGGGGACAGGCGCATGATTGTAAAAATGTTTATGTTGTTGATGCTGGACCATTTGTGCAGCAAGGTGATAAAAACTTAACTTGGACAATTTTAGCTTTGTCCATGCGTACTGCGGAGTATATTTTAGAAGAGAACAAAAAGTTAGCATAAGGATATCATTATGAATAGGAGAGATTCACTAAAAGCCCTAGGGCTAATTGCTGCAGGTTCCGGAGTATTAGCTGGAGCATGTAAGGATGATAAAAATCAGGGAGCTAAACAAGCAGTTGAAGGCAGTTCTGAGAAACTTCCCGGTGTTCAGGAATTTGAGTACAAAAGAACACAAGCTTTAATAGCAGAGAGGTTCTTTACGGATCATGAATTGGCTACCATTACAATTTTATCGAATATTATCATTCCAAAGGATGATATATCAGGAAGTGCATCGGAAGCTGGTGTACCGGCATTTATCGAATTTATGGCTAAAGATATTCCAAGTTACCAAACACCATTACGAGGTGGTATGAAGTGGTTGGATGTTTATTGTCAAAAAACGTATGGCAATGCGTTTATTAAATGCAATAAAGAAAATCAGATTGCAGTGGTTGATGAAATAGCGTATCCCCAAAAAGCAAGGCCAGAGATGGCCCAGGGGGTTGCATTTTTCTCATTAATGCGCGATTTGACTTCAACTGGTTTCTTTACCAGCGAAATGGGTGTTAAAGATATCGGTTATCAGGGAAATAAACCAGGCGTATGGAATGGCGTTCCAGCAGATGTCTTAACCTCTCACGGTTTTGATCCAAATAAATTCTTTGGATAGAAAAATGGAGCTGAAATTATTCAGCTCCATTTTTTTATTTCTTTATGGTATTTACAATTTCCAATATTAAGGGATAGGTATTCTCTCTAACCTTATTTAAATCACTAGCTTTAAGCCATTCAGCTTGGTCGATGTCTTCTTCCAATTGTGGAGTTAGCTTAGGAATTTTATTTACCCCCATCTGATACCATTTGGTTTGTTTTAAAACAAATTTATTTCGCATGTAATAGGTGTGATAAGTTGTAGCAACTTTTTTTCCTAGGTAATCTAACTTTATTCCACACTCTTCTTCAACCTCACGTAATGCGGCATCTTTCATTTTTTCGCCTTCCTCAACCTTTCCTTTAGGCAAGTCCCATTTTCCCAATCTATGGATAAATAGGTATTCACCATTGCCATTTGTCACTAAACCACCTGCAGCTTTAATAATTCTCGTGGTAGATAAAATCTTTTTAAAAACTTTTCTGATGTTTGGATGTATGTATAGGTAAACGGTTTTATCATTACTATGAGCTGAATCGTTGAAAAGTTTTTCCAGATCAATGTCTTGTAAACCAATTGTTTGAACGTTTTCTTTAATACGAGGGGTAAAATCTGCCAAAATTAACAGAGATTGGTTCATATAAATTTTATAAATTTGTGCCATGAATTATTTAAATGAGGTTGAACAAAAAGTTGCTGAATCCTTATTGCAAATTAAAGCAATAAAATTACAACCTAAAAACCCTTTTACGTGGGCGTCCGGATGGAAGTCGCCAATTTACTGTGATAATCGTGTTGCATTGTCGCATCCGGCCATCCGTACTTACATTCGTCAGAAATTATCTCAATTGATTCAGGAAGAGTTTGGATCGGTTGATATGATCTCAGGGGTTGCTACTGCAGGGATACCTCAAGGTGTTCTGGTTGCTCAAGATTTAGGATTGCCATTTTCATATGTACGCAGTAGTGCGAAGGATCATGGGCGTCAAAATCTAATTGAAGGAGAAGTTGTTTCAGGACAGCGTGTTGTTGTCATTGAAGATTTAGTTTCTACCGGAAAAAGTAGCTTACAAGCCGTAAAAGCTTTGCGTGAGGCAGGTTGTAATGTTGTTGGATTAGTTTCTATATTTACATATGGATTGGAAGTTGCCCGCAAGAACTTTGAGGAAGCAAAATGTACATTCCACAGCTTGTGTAACTATGATGCCTTAATTCATGTGGCTGCATCTAATAGCTATATCTTAGAATCAGATATTGACCTATTGGAAAAATGGAAAATAGATCCTGCTAATTGGACTCCAGAATCTTAATAATATGACCGTAATTCAAAATACTGTTGAAATCAATAAACCCGTTACTGAGGTTTATAATTTCCTGTCGGATATGAACAATCATGAGCAGTTGATGCCTGAAAACATTGAGAAATGGACATCTACAGCTGATGAGGCTAGATTCACAATCAAGAACATGGCAAAATTGTCATTGAGAATCAGTGAACGTCTAGAGAATAAAGAATTAGTAAGTGTTCCGATTGAGGAAGCTCCTTTTCCTTTGACTTTACGTTGGAAATTGGAACCTACCTCGGACAATTCTACCAATGCTACATTTGTAATTGAAGCTGGATTGAACATGATGATGAAAATGATGGCATCAGGACCTCTTCAAAAATTAGTTGATTTCCAAGTCAATAAATTAAAAGAAGTTTTAGGTTAATCCTAAATAACAAAATATGCTAAAGGCTACTGAATAGTTTTCAGTAGCCTTTTTTCTTTAAAAGGAATAGGAAATATGCGTTAGGAATTTGTTTCCAGCATCTATTCTTCCAGCTCCTAAATTCTGGCTGATAGGTGCTTGAAACGTTGCTCCCAAAGAAATTTGATTGAGATTAACTTCAACCCCCATACTTCCATTGAGTATATTTCCTCCGGTTTCATGAATTAAATATCCCATTGTTCTATCTTTATTTTGCCTTTCATAGGCGAGGCCGATATTAGGGGCAATCCTCATATCTCTACCTAATGAAATTTTATAATAGGCAGAAGCATTTGCCATCAGTTTATTGCCATAATGGTATTTGTCTTTGTTTTCGGTATTGATTTTATAAGATGCATTCGCATTGATCCCGAAGTCCTGTATTCGGATATCATACATCATATTTGCCATAAAGTCTAAAGATCCTGTTCCTAACTGGAAGATATTGGGACTTGTTCCATTTGCATTTTGCTGCTCTGTTAAATCATATTCACCTGAGGGCAATTTGACACCTGCGCCCAACCAAAGGGATTGAACCAGCAATTTATTAGAAGCTGTAGTATTACTGCTTTCAAAAAGTTTGTAATAGCCATTGAAAACAATATCGCCTAATCCATTTTTCTTTTGGAGCATGTCTGATCCGGAGTTATATTTTTGATTGAAATTATAAGGTATTATACCCAATACTCTCCATTTATTCCCGATGTTCCAGGCTCCCCAGACTTCCATACTACGGTATTCTTCCTCACGAGATAATGCTGTCCGGTTTCCATAGGGATCTAGTTGGGTCAATAAGCTGCTTTGTTGATATCTAATTCCTGCAAATCTTTTGCTGAAATCTGGTAATAGTCCAATATAATATCCGCCTACGCCGCAGCCGCAGATGTCACATGCCTTGCTGAAGCCCATGCTGAATATCAATGTTATGATGATTATAATTCTTTTCATTATTGTTCTTGAAAAAGTTTATTTTTTAAAAATGATTCGTCATTTAAGCAGTTCAGAAATGCCATCAATGCAGTAACCTCTTGTTCAGAAAGTTCTATTCCCATATTTTTCTTCAGGATGGGGTCTAAGTTTTCTGTAGGCTGAACTTCTTGTGTATAATGTCTGATTACGGCTTCCAGAGTCCTAAACCTACCATCGTGCATATAAGGTGCCGTGGCAGTAAGATTCCTTAAGCTGGGAACCTTGAATTTCAATCGGTCTGATTCGAGTTGGGAAATTTCCCAACGGCCTTGGTCCTTTGCTAGGTTTTCACCAATTCCATTGTCACGAAATGAATGATCCGTAAACAAGGGTTCTTTATGACAAGAATTGCAGTTGGCTTGAAAGATCTGATATCCTTTTAATTCCTGTTCACTGAATGTTGCTTCATTTCTGATAACCTTATCATATTTGGAATTATCGGATACCAGGGTCAGCATAAATTGAGACATTGCCTTGAACATAGTTGTAGAATTTATGTCCGGTGAGCCAAATGCTTCTTCGAACATTTTTCTATATGAAGTAGATGCCCGTAATTTGTTTAGGACATTAGGAAGCTTCTCGTCCATCTCTACGGTATTTTCAATAGGCGCAATAGGGAAGAGGTCCAAGTGAAAAACACCGCCATCCCAAAAGAAAGAATTAGACCATGCCAGGTTAAATAGGGGCATACTATTACGTATTCCAACTTTGTCATCGATTCCATGGCTTACATCATGACCATGATGGGTAAAGCTATGTTCTGCAATATGGCAGCTACCGCATGAGATTGAATTATCTCTGGATAATTGACCGTCATAAAACAATTTCCGACCCAATTTGAACCCTGCAGTAGTGACAGGGTTCTTAGAAAAATTATATATTGGCTCAGGGAAATGCTTCGGCTTTTTAAATGAAACCAAAGTCTCTTCAACAACATCATCTGCCTTCTGACAAGCAATGACCAATAATAGAATAATTCCCAAAACCATGAATATCTTCTTATTCATTAGCTATTTTTTGGAAGTTATGGGTATGGTCATGAGTAAACATGCCGCTGTAATTGTTGGCTATCAGATCATTTGGTCCACTGACCATGACTGTGCTGAACTCATTGATCTTTATTTTATTTGGCCCATCCATTACCTTGCCCAAATCAACCATTAAATGGATATCTGAGCTAAGACCTTCTTGAACCGTTGCAATTCCCGCTTTTTTAAGTTCAATGGAAATTGTTCTTAAGTTGTTTTTTGTTGGCTTGGCTGGATCATAGCCTCCAAAGAGCCCGATATGGTAGGCATAGCGTTTATTCGCATTTTTAGAAGCAGGCGATTCTCCCTCCATTTTGAAAAATATATAGCCGCTATTCCATGACCAATACATGTCATTCCCTTCAATATCCAGTACTCCGGTTCTATCCTCCTTAGGTAGAACGCTAGTAGCGCTGTCAACGCCTAAAATAAATTCAAGGTTTGTATAATTGCCTTCCGGAATTTTAAATTTTGGAAAGAGTGATTCTGAATTTGAAGCGTCAATCAGGAAAAAGGATTCCTTTTTAGGAACTGTATAAACCTTTCCTTTATCATCTGTGAGTTTTATATTGCTCACATAATATTTCAAAAGATCAATGTTATATGGCTCTTTGAAGCTATTGCTATACTGGGAATTTTTTAATGTTAAAGTCTTTCCATTAACGATATGGTCGAATTTTAATTTAAGTTGACCAGTTTTATTATTGTCAAATTCAATATTGTCTTTTTGGCAAGAAAATAAGGTTAATACAGCCATTAGGCTGCAAAGAATAAGGTTTGCTTTCATTTTTTTTAGCGTTATTGTATTAATAAAATTTTACTGAAATGTTTTTCTTTCGGTAATTGATTAATCACAAAATGCTAGTGGTGGACGGAAGACCTTATTTGCAAATTTTAGTTGATAAAAATTGGGTTCGAAAAGATTGAATTCTATTTGATAAACAATGATTGCCCAAGGACGCAAAAAATTAAAGATCACAATCGCAGGATTTACTGCTTCATGTAGATTTACTTTGAAGGATTGTTGCTCCTTTTCCTGTTGCTGCTTAAGTTTTTTTGCTAAATAACATTGTCCATGGCAATTGTTATGTTCCATTTTCCTTTGAACACAAAGATACTTTTCAATATAATTTTGATTATAATAAAAAGACGTTGTGATAAGCAAAGTCATATTGCTTTGCAGTAACATAATAGGAATCAAGAAATAAAGAATAATCTTATTCATGTAATATAAAATGCCATTGATCCTCGGTGGAAGAATTTTTATGTGTTTCCCTTCTAATGATGGGGCTTAAGGAAAAAGTGGATTTTATACGAGCGGAGGATGAAAAAGCGTGTCTTTAATCTCCTTGGGGTTCAAGTTAGATGAATAAAGATTGAACTCATCAGTTTCAACATCTAAAGTTACTGGATTACTGAATTTAAATGTTTCAACAGACTTGACGAAAGATTCATGAAAATGAACTTTAAAAGATGCTTGTTCTTTTTCTTGTTGCTGTTTTAATTTCTTGGAGAGGTAACATTGTCCATGACAGGAATTGTTTTCCATATTGCGTTGTATACAAAGATACTTTTCAATATAGTTTTGATTATAATAGAAAGAAGTTGTTATTAACAAAGTCATATTGCTTTGAATAAGCATTACCGGAATTAATAAGTATAACAACAATTTCTGCATGAATATTGCAAATGTAGTTTTTGGAAAGTAAAACTTAAAATTTTACATCCAATTTATTTAATCTTGATTGTTGAGGACTATTCTCACGGATAGTTTTCGTAAATTTGTACAATTTGCAAGATGCTATTAATAATTAGATAATGGAGTTAAAATTAAAGCGCCCGTTGGCATTTTTTGATTTAGAAACTACGGGGGTTCTCGTGTCGAATGATCGGATCGTGGAAGTGTCAATATTAAAGGTTAGCCCAGGAGGGAAAGAGGAGACTTTGACTATGAAGGTGAATCCAGAAATGCCCATTCCGGCGGAATCATCGATGTTTCATGGGATTTATGATGAGGATGTAAAAGACCTTCCAACATTTCGTGAGCGGGCACAGGAGATAGCTGATTTTATTGGGGATGCCGATTTAGCTGGTTATAATTCAAATAAATTCGATGTTCCGATGTTAATGGAAGAATTCTTGCGTGCAGGTGTAGATTTCAGCCTAGAAGGCAGATCATTTGTTGACGTTCAGAATATTTTCCATCAAATGGAACAAAGGACGTTAAAAGCTGCATATAAATTCTATTGTAATGAGAATTTAGATAATGCCCATACTGCCGAGGCAGATGTTAAAGCTACATATGAAGTTTTAAAGGCACAGCTGTCTAAATATGAAGATGTAGAGTTCGAAGATAAACATGGTGCAGTAAGTAAACCTGTTGTTAATGATGTTGAAGCTTTGCATGCCTTTACAAATTTGAGCAAGCCAGTGGATTTTGCTGGAAGGTTGGTATATGATGCAGACGGTGATCCATCGATCAATTTCGGAAAACATAAAGGGAAAAAGGTCGTTGAAGTATTCGAAGTAGAACCAAGTTATTATGCGTGGATGCAAAATGGCGACTTTCCACTATATACAAAGAAAGTTTTGGAAGGAATTTGGAACGAGTATAGAAATAAAAGGAAAGAAGCTAGGGTAAATACTGCGGTTCAATCACCTGCAGCGGTGAAAGAATCTAATCATTCATTTAAAAAAGTTGAGCAAAGCAAGCCTATTACTAATGATATGTTAAAAGGCTTACAAGATAAATTTAAAAAATAAAGAACCATAATATATTATGATTAACAAAGAACAAGAGGTTGAACGCGTTTCCTGTTTAATTATAGGATCAGGTCCAGCAGGATATACAGCAGCAATTTACGCAGCAAGGGCGGATTTAAAGCCTGTCGTTTACACAGGGATGGTACCTGGTGGACAATTGACTCAAACAACAGAGGTTGATAATTTCCCAGGATATCCAAAAGGAATTACCGGTCCGATCATGATGGAAGACCTGCGTGCACAAGCCGAGCGTTTTGGAACTGATGTACGATTTGGTTATGCTACTAAAGTTGATTTTTCAAAAGATGGAGGTATTCATAAGGTTGAGATTGATGCTGTTAAAACTATTGAAGCAGAGACTGTTATTATTGCGACTGGTGCCACTGCAAAATGGTTGGGATTGGAATCTGAGGAGAAATACAATGGATTCGGGGTGTCAGCATGTGCAGTATGTGATGGATTTTTCTTTAAAGGTCAAGATGTAGCGATAGTTGGTGCAGGGGATACGGCAGCTGAGGAAGCTACTTACCTGGCTAAACTTTGTAGAAAAGTTTACATGCTAGTTCGTAGGGATGAATTCCGTGCTTCAAAAGCGATGGTACACCGTGTAAATAATACAGCAAATATTGAAGTATTATATAATACTGAAGCTGTTGAGATTTTAGGCGATGGCCAGGTAGTAAATGGAGTTCGTGTTATCAATAACCAAACGAAAAGTATTCAGGATCTTGAAGTTAGTGGATTCTTTGTGGCCATTGGTCATAAACCAAATACAGAATTATTCCAAGGGATTCTAGATATGGACGAAACTGGCTACCTAATTACAAAATCCGACAGCACAGCAACGAATATTCCTGGAGTATTTGCATGTGGAGATGTTCAGGACCATGTTTTCCGCCAGGCTATTACAGCAGCAGGGACAGGATGTATGTCCGCATTAGAAGCAGAACGCTATTTAATGGCTAAAGAAGATGTTGTTGAAGTTGGTTAAAGCCTTTTATGAAGTCTTGAATTGACTTTAGATATAAACGAATAAAAAATAAAGGCATAAGAAAATGCGGTCTCGCATTTCTTATGCCTTTTATTATGTACTTAAAATCTATATCCCAGGGAAACTCCGGCACGAATACCAGCCCAAGGTCCTTTAGAAGTTAAGGTTACTCCTTCAGAATTTATTTCTTTATTGATTTTTATATAATCATTGTCCAAGTCTCCTAAATCTTGCCTAACAATCTCTTGTTCTTCGGCTGTTAAGGATTTTTTACCCTGCATTTTTATATTTGAAGTACCAAAATGAGGGCCTAAAATTCTAAGATCAAGAAACAGTGATTCTGCTAACTTAAATTGGCTTCCAATTGCTATACCTGCACTCCATGTTCCTACTGATCCATCTAGAGGGATAGTTTCTGGAGCTGAATTTTCAACAGTGTATTCGAAGTTAGTTCCGAAATTATACTTTGCATATTTAATAAATGGACCGAAATAAAACCCACGATTTTCGTCCTTATAATTTTTGCTCGTATAGAAGCGGAGCTCAGGTGAGAGCGTAAAATGACTTAATGTAGCATCTTCAAAAAATTCGTCATCGTCAGCAATGTCTTGAAAGGTACTCTTGAATGGTAATGATGATTTACCTCTAAAGCCAAGCGAAGTATTGATACTAATTCTGTCCTTGATTTGCCTTTCATATTCAAATGAAAATGTTTTGGAAACAAGTGGCAATAGGTTGAATTTAACCGTGTTTTGTTGCGCTTTTGTATAGCCGCTGAACAATAATAAAGCAATGGTAATTAACCATAACTTCATAGAAATAGATGATAATTTTTGCATTGGATAATATTTTGGTTTGATTAACCAAATGTATATAATTTAATTTAAATTTAAAATACCACTATTTAGGTATATTTTATATTTCTTCTGGTTAAAATTATATCATCGTTATGTTATTCTAGATTACTTCAAAATATTTTAAAGCATTCCAAATCCCATCATTATCTACATCATCAGTAATATAATTTGCAATCTCTTTTACCTCTGGATTTGCATTTCCCATCGCTATACCTAATTGCACATGCTTAAGCATACTGATATCATTACCACCGTCACCAAATGCCATAGTGTTTTCAATTCCAATTCCAAAGTGTTTACAGAAGATATCTATTCCCACCTTTTTGCTTAGGCCTTTTGGATTTACATCAGCAAAAAGAGGAGTCCATCTTGAGGCTAAGGAGTTTGGCATTACAGATTCCATAAATGCTTTTTCTTCATCCGGTCCTAAAAAAATATTGGTCTGAAGGATGCTTGTCGTATCTACATTATCCATGTTAACCAATTTAGGTATAGGAAGGTTTAAATGAGCATACATCCCGGCAATTTCAGGGGTAACATCATGAATTGTTATCTCCTTCTCAGACATGAAAGAAAAACTTAACGGCTTTTCCTTAGCATAATCCATAACGGATTGTATGTCTTGACTATCGATCGCTTGTTTAAATAGCACCTCAAACGTATTGGTTAAGCAATAGCCACCATTGAAAGTTATGTATCCATCGAAATCTAAAAACTTAATGTGGTCGATACTGTTGATTGACCTTCCTGTTGAAATAATTGTTTTAATCCCATGTGTTTGGAGAAGACGTATAGCTTCAATTGTTGATTGAGGGACTTCATGGGTTTTGAAGCTTAATAATGTTCCATCAATATCGAAAAATACGGCTTTGATTTTAGGTTTCTGCATATGCAAATGTAAAGGAATTAGCTAAGAAAGCCTATATAAACCGGTCAAAAATTGGTTATAAATAGCTTATTACAATGATATGAAAGTACTTTGCTGTAATTGTTTCATTCGGTTGACTATCTTTGCAGAAATAATTTTTTGCTATGTCTATTTATAATGATTTTTTAGATGAACTTCAGGCTCTTGTACAAAATAAGAAATTGGTTAAGATAACTTTAGGAAACTATAGAGGTATTGAACCTAATTTAAATAATATATACATTAAGCCAGTGCTGATTAAAAATGAGCTTCTACTTTCATTTATCTATAGATATCAAACCAAAGATATAACAAAGAATTATACAGTTGAAGCTGCAATTGAGGAACTAAAATCACAAGCCGGATTTAAAGGATTTAGAATCGTGAATTTTCAATTATTAGATGAGAATATGATCTTCCAATTGAATAAAAAGGGAGAATGGCGTGTTCAGCGGGAAAAAGTACAGCAAAGGACTCAGCAATCATTGAGTCATGATAAGCAAAAAGAACGAAGACTAACAGATTCAAGTAATGCCTACTTGCATGAATTAAACTTAACGGATGCTGAGGGTAAGGTTTATAAAAATGCTCAAGATAAGTGGAAACAAATCAATCATTATATCGAGTTGCTAAGTAATTCCTTGATTTCCTTGCCTGAAAAGCAGCTGAATATTGTTGATATGGGGGCGGGAAAGGGTTATTTAACTTTCGCATTATATGACTATTTAAAAAACACTTTAAAGCGCGATAGTAAAGTGGTAGGGGTGGAATTTAGAAAGGACCTAGTGGATTTCTGTAATGAGGTTGCTAAGAATGCAGGTTTTGAAGGCTTATCATTTGAGGAAGGGAGCATTGAGAATTACAAATCTTCACATCCTATAGATGTATTGATAGCATTACATGCTTGCGATACAGCTACGGATGATGCTATTTTCAAAGGTATTTCCGACAATTCTTCTCTTATTGTTGTAGCCCCTTGTTGCCATAAGCAGGTGCGCCGTGAATTGGAAAGTGTCAGGGCTAAGAATGATTTGGATTTTATGACTAAATATGGCATTTTCTTAGAGCGTCACGCTGAAATGCTTACTGATAGCATCAGGGCATTAATCTTAGAATATTTCGGGTATGAGACTAAAGTTATGCAATTTATTTCCGATCAACATACCCCCAAAAATGTGATGATCGTAGCAGTAAAGAAAGAAATTGATCCTAACAAACAAGCTGAAATTAAACAGAAAATCAAAAGTTTGAAATCCTATTTTGGTATTAATTTTCAGTACTTAGAAAGACTATGCGGTCTTGAAAATTAAATAGTTAATTACATTTATTTAATTAATTTCATTATATAAAAATTTTATTGGAATTTTCTCTTCTATCCTGGCTGCTTAACTATTGTTTTTGAATTTCGGGTAATTGCTGATAATACTCTAAAAAACCTGTGCATTTAGGTCGCAAAGTCCTATCTTTGTGTCTTGAAAAAATGTAGCGATGAGAATTTCTTATAATTGGTTAAAGAATTTTATTGATATAAATAAAACACCGGAAGAACTTTCCTTAATCTTGACAGATATAGGTTTGGAGGTTGAATCTTTGGAAGTAGAACAAAGCATTCCGGGCGGTTTGGAAGGTTTAGTTGTAGGTGAAGTCATTACCTGTGAACAGCATCCCAATGCTGATAAGTTGAAGGTGACCACCGTCAATGTTGGAGGTCCAGAATTATTGCATATAGTTTGTGGTGCTCCGAATGTGCGCGTAGGCCTTAAGGTCATTGTTGCGCAGGTAGGAACGACCTGTTATCCAACAAATGGGGAATCCTTTAAAATCACGAAATCAAAAATACGTGGCGAAGTTTCTGAAGGAATGTTATGTGGTGAGGATGAGATTGGTTTAGGAACCTCTCATGCCGGAATCGTTGAACTTTCTGCAGATGCTGAAATTGGAAGTTTGGTGAAAACCTATTTCAATATGGAAGATGATTACTGTTATGAAATAGGATTGACCCCTAACCGCGCTGATGCAGCCTCGCATTTAGGTGTTGCAAGGGATTTAGCGGCTTATTTTAGATCAAATGTAAAAGCCTTGGATTTGGGAGCTTTTGAATCCAAGTCAACGAAGGGAACCACTGTACAAGTTGATTCATTGGAAGACGCTCCCCGATATTCAGGTATTAATATCAATAATATTAAAGTCGGAGAATCTCCTGAGTGGTTGAGGAATAAATTAAAAGCGATTGGCGTTCGTTCTATTAACAATATTGTTGATGTTACCAATTATATATTGCATGATTTAGGTCAACCATTGCATGCATTTGACCAGGATAAAATTGCTGGAAATCAAATTGTTGTAAGAAAAGCAAAAGAGGGAGAATCTTTTAAAACTTTAGATGCTGTTGAACGTAAATTATCGGCCGAAGATTTGGTGATCGCAGATGCTGAAAAGCCTATGTGTATCGCAGGTGTATTCGGTGGTGAATATTCAGGAGTAACTGAGGCTACTACTTCGATTTTCTTAGAATCAGCCTATTTCAATCCTGTTTCAGTTAGAAAAACATCCAAAAGACACTCATTAAAAACAGACTCATCTTTTCGTTTTGAGCGTGGTACAAATCCAGATATCACAGTTGAGGCCTTAAAAAAAGCTGCTATTTTAATTGCAGAAGTTGCTGGTGGAGAGGTTGCCTCTGAAATTGTTGACATCTACCCAAATCCTATAAAGCCTTTTGAATTTCCAGTATCCTACAGAAATGTTCAGAGAGTTATTGGAAAGGATATTCCTGCAGATACGATAAGGGACATTATTGTTAGTTTAGGTATAGAACTTAAAAATGAAACTGAAGAAGGTTTTGATGTATTAGTTCCAGCATATAAAGTGGATGTAATCCGTGAAATTGATGTTGTGGAAGAGGTTTTAAGAATCTATGGATATAATAATATTGAGCTAAAAACTCAGATTAAAGCTTCTTTAAATACTTCAGAGAAACCCGATAAGGAAGTTGTGTTAAATCAAGTTGCTGATCTATTAATTTCGAACGGCTATAGGGAGATTCTTTCAAACTCGTTGACTAAGGAAGATTACTTGGAAAACCCTGAAACTGCTGTAAAATTATTGAATCCATTAAGTAGCGACTTAGATGTCATGCGTCAGAACTTATTGTTTTCAGCATTAGTTGCTGTAGGCTATAATCAAAAACGCAAGAATTCAGATTTAAAGGTTTTTGAATACGGCAGGTCATATAATTTATTAGAAGGCACCTACGTTGAGAAACAATTGTTTTCATTGACGATTGCAGGTAAGAAGGAGCAGGAGCAATGGAACAATACAAATAATATCGTCAATTTCTATGATATCAAGTCAGCTGTAGATGGCATAATCAAAAGGCTCAAAGTCGATGGAATAAGAATTGAAGATTATGAGGGTTCTTACTTTGATTACGGATTGTCTTACCGAAAAGGCGAGAAGGTATTGGTGAGTTTTGGTGCTGTTTCTAAGGCTAATTTGAAGAAGGCCGATGTTGATGGCCCTGTATTCTTTGCCCAGTTTGATTGGGATCTTTTGGTTAAGGTGATCAAAAAGAATAAAATTACCTATAAGGAAGTATCTAAATTCCCATCAGTGAGGAGAGATTTAGCTTTATTGCTGGATGATTCAATAACGTTTGAGCAATTGCGATTGATCGCCAATAAAACTGAGCGAAAATTATTAAAAGACGTTCAGATTTTTGATGTCTACAAAGGAGATAAATTACCTGAAGGTAAAAAATCTTACGCGTTAAGTTTTGTGCTTCAGGATGAAGAAAAAACGCTAACGGACAAACAAATTGATGCTATAATTCAAAAATTAATTATTAACTTTGAGAAAGAAGTAGGCGCATCAGTGCGCTAAA
>JBEBTR010000008.1:0-50461 GCA_040393725.1 Sphingobacterium endophyticum
GAGTATTTTGAGTGATAGACAATAGACGTTAGACATAAGACATAAGACGTTAGACATCGGAGGTATGTCTGATAGATACAAAAAGGCTTGGAGTGTTCCGAGCCTTTTTTGGTTTTGTAGAATTTAGGATTTTGAGATTTGGGATTTGACAAATATATTATCCTAATGGGATTTGAAATTATGCTTCCAAACAATTGCTATTCTTTCGCAATATCAGTTTGAAAAAAAAGTGGCTTAAGGGAATGTTATCTCCTAAACCACTTTTAAGTATTATTTTACAAAAATGACTAAACAATCAAACCGGTCAACCCTATTTAGAGATGTAAAGTAAACAATGCACATTAATCAACTATCTCGGCTCTTATGTCTTATGTCTAATGTCTTATGTCTATTGTCTACCCTACCGCTTCTCTGATTCTTAATAATTTTTCAAGGAGTCCTTCAAGAAGGTCAAGGTGAAGCATATTAGCGCCATCGGATTTAGCGTTAGCAGGATCTGGGTGGGTTTCGATGAATAATCCGTCAGCGCCGACAGCAATTGCTGCTTTAGCGATGGTTTCAATCAATTCTGGTTTTCCACCTGTTACACCTGAACTTTGATTTGGTTGTTGTAATGAGTGCGTACAATCCATGACAGTTGGGACATTAAAAGATTTCATGACAGGAAAGCCTCTAAAATCAACGATAAGGTCTTGATAACCAAAAGTATTACCACGGTCTGTCAATATCACTTTATTATTTCCAGAATCCTGAACTTTCTCCACAGCAAATTTCATGGATTCAGCAGATAGGAATTGTCCTTTTTTAATATTTACAACTTTACCAGTTTCTGCAGCAGCAGCTAAAAGATCAGATTGTCTACATAGAAAAGCTGGAATTTGCAGAACATCCACATAGGCGGCAGCCATTGCAGCTTCATGACTTTCATGAATATCTGTTACCGTTGGGATTCCAAATGTAGAACCAACTTTTTCAAGAATCTTCAATGCTTTTTCATCGCCAATACCAGTAAAAGAACTACCCTTAGATCGGTTAGCTTTACGATATGATCCTTTAAAAATATAAGGAATGTTTAACTTATCTGTGATATTTACGATTTTATCAGCAATGCGTAAAGCTATTTCTTCACCTTCTATGGCACATGGTCCTGCCATTAAAAAGAATGAAGTGGAATTGCCATTTTTAATATTTGGCAAATATGTATTAATCATATAATTTTTAATTACCTAGTTCCGACATAAATTTGATACGCATTAGTTGAATATCTTCAAAGGAATAATCCTCTTCACCCAATTCATCCAATGCAGTTTCAATAGCATCATTCTCAGCAGTTTTAAAATAATCATAAACCTCATCTTGGCGATCCTGATCGATCATCTCGTCAACGAAATAACCAATATTAAGTTTTGTGCCTGAGTTTACGATTGATTCAACTTCTTTTAATAAATCTTCATAACTAATTCCTTTAGAAGAAGCTATATCTTCTAAACTAATTTTTCTATCGATATTTTGAATAATTGAGACTTTTAAAGCAGACTTATTAGCTGTACTCTTTATTACAAGGTCTTGAGGTCTGTCAATATCATTATCTTCAACGTATTTTTTGATTAGATCCACAAATGGTGCCCCAAATTTTATTGCTTTACCTGATCCTACCCCTTGAATCTGCTTAAGCTCATCAATGGTTATAGGATAATGGGTACACATTTCATCCAATGAAGGATCTTGGAAGATTACGAACGGAGGCAAAGATTTTTGCTTGGCAATCTTCTTTCTTAGATCTTTCAGCATTTTCAAAAGCTCAGCATCCAAAGCAGCAGCCTGACCAGAAACCTCATCTGAACTATCAGTTTTTACAGTTTCCATTGGCTTGTTCAGCAAAAACTTCATCGGATAAGGATTATTAATATACTTCTTCCCTCCTTCAGTCAACTGTAATAAGCCATAATGATCGATATCTTTCTTGATAAAGTCAGCTAATTCAGCTTGTCTGATTAAAGAATTCCAATAGTTAAATCCTTGTTCTTTACCTGATCCAAATAATGGATGTGTATCGTGTTTGTACTTAGATATCGGTTGATTGTTTTGACCAATCAAAACATTGATTATGTGTTGATCATCAAACTTATCGCCCTGTTCTTTAATAAAATTTAAGACTGTTAATAGTGCTTGTTCCGCATCCAGATATGTTTTTGGAGCCCTACAGTTGTCACACATCGAGTTACATCCTGTTTCATCGAATTTTTCTCCAAAATAATGAAGAATCTGTTTCCGCCGGCAAACAGCTGATTCAGAGTAATCGATAACTTCTTTTAATATCTGCGTACCGATTTCCTTTTCGGAAACAGGTTTATCCTTCATGAATTTGGTGAGTTTCTCGACATCCTTTTCAGAATAGAATGCTAAACAGTAACCTTCGCCACCATCACGTCCTGCCCTACCCGTTTCTTGGTAATACCCTTCCATGGATTTGGGAATGTCATGATGGATAACATATCTTACATCGGGTTTATCAATTCCCATTCCGAATGCGATTGTTGCTACGATAACTTCAATATCCTCCATAAGGAATTTATCCTGAGTATCCGCACGAGTTTTGGCATCTAATCCAGCATGATAAGGTAATGCTTTGATTCCATTGATATTCAATACCTCAGCAATTTCCTCCACTTTTTTGCGACTAAGACAGTACACAATTCCCGCTTTGCCGGCATTATTTTTAATAAAGCGAACGATCTGTTTAATTACATCTTCTTTTGGTCGGACTTCGTAATATAAGTTAGTCCTGTTAAAAGAAGATTTAAACAAGGTAGCATCGGTCATCTGCAGATTCTTACGAATATCAGACTGAACTTTTGGTGTAGCCGTTGCAGTAAGAGCTATAATAGGGATATTCTCACCGATTTCATTAATTACCTGGCGAATTTTGCGGTATTCAGGTCTGAAGTCATGTCCCCATTCTGAAATACAGTGAGCTTCATCGACAGCAACAAAAGATACAGTAATACTTCTTAAAAAGTTTACATTCTCTTCTTTTGCGAGCGATTCCGGCGCAACATATAAAAGTTTGGTTTTACCATCCTGAACATCCTGCTTAACGCGTTGGATTTCATTTTTTGTGAGGGATGAGTTCAAAAAGTGAGCAATGCTATCTCTGCCACCAAAAGCTCGAACTTGGTCGACTTGGTTTTTCATTAAAGCAATTAGCGGTGAAATAACGATTGCAGTTCCTTCACTCATAAGGGCAGGTAACTGATAACAGATAGATTTTCCACCACCGGTAGGCATGATTACAAAAGTATCCTTCTTGTTCAGAACATTTGTAATAATGGCTTCCTGATCGCCTTTAAAAGTATCGAACCCAAAAAAATCTTGAAGATTATCGAAAAGTGATTTTTCTATTTCCATTGACTATGCAAAATAAATAGATGTAATAACGGTATGAATAATACGTGCTAAATAATGTATTTTTGTAGCGAACACATCATATTTATATATAAAATTAAGCAAATATTACGTGAAAAACAATATAGATATCAAATCGTTGGCGCAGAGCACTTTCGAGCTAGAAGCAGCCAATGTATTGGCTCTATCGGAAAAAATCGATACTGACTTCGTGGGAGTTATAGAGAAGATTTTGGACCTTAAAGGAAGAGTAATTTTAACGGGTATTGGTAAAAGTGCAATCATAGCACAAAAGATCGTAGCAACACTAAATTCAACTGGAACACCATCCATTTTCATGCATGCCGCTGATGCGATACATGGGGATTTAGGAATTATTCAATCCGATGATTTGATTATTGCAATTTCTAAGAGCGGAAATACACCTGAGATTAAAGTTTTAGTGCCGTACCTTAAACAGACCGAGAATATTTTAGTAGCTATGGTAGGAAACAAACAATCCTTTCTAGCGGAAAATGCTGATTATATCTTAGATACCAGCATAACACGAGAGGCATGCCCAAACAACCTAGCTCCAACCACCAGTACTACAGTACAGTTGGCCATGGGTGATGCTATTGCTGTATGTCTACAGACATTACGACAATTTACAGATCAGGATTTTGCCAAATACCATCCAGGAGGGGCTTTAGGAAAGCAACTTTATTTAAAAGTTGGAGACTTATCAGATAACAATGGACTTCCTAAAGTAGATCCGAGTTCAGACGTAAGAACAGTATTAATTAGTATTACGAAATTTAGATTAGGTGCCACCGTAGTTGTTGATAATCATCAGATATCCGGAATTATAACCGATGGGGATATTCGAAGAATGCTTGAAAAGCATACAGATGTATCAGGATTAAATGCAAAAGATATTATGTCCTTAAATCCAAAAACTATAGAACGCAGTGAATTGGCGGCAAATGCCCTTCATCTGATGAGGCAAAATAGCATATCTCAATTAGTAGTTACAGCAGATGGTCAATATGCGGGTATCATTCACCTTCAAGACATTCTGAAAGAAGGGATTATTTAGAATTTAAATTGTAAAATTGTTGTTGAATTATTTCAATTTATTGTCAAAGAATCGTATTCTTATAAAAATGGTCTTAGATTTGATTAGGTAAAGCAACGAAAAAATTGAAACAATGAAAAAGATTACAAGTATATGTGCAGTAGTGATTGCATTTATTAGTTTAACAGCGATGGGAATGTTGGCGTCAGAATTTAAATTTGAGAAGGAAACACATGACTTTGGTAAGATTCCATTGAATAAACCAGTTTCTTACGAGTATAAATTCACAAATTCTGGGGATGAACCGATCATTATTTCAGATGTACAACCTACATGTGGATGTTCAGTAGCGGAATTCACGAAAACTCCGGTAAAACCAAGTGAAGGTGGAACTATTAAAGTGACTTTCAATGCTGCGGCCAAAGGTCCTTTCACAAAGTCATTTATTGTAAAATCAAACACAAAAACTCCTGTTAAAACGCTTACAATCAAAGGTATCGTAGAATAAGGGTTAAGATAAATATTTAAGATTTGATATCTTAAATGGAAAGAAAAATTAAAGCCAAACAAGATTAGTTTGGCTTTCTTATTTTAGGACAAGCACAGTTTTATTTGTACTTTTGTCAGGATAAAAAACATAATTAAATTATAATGCCAACTATATCTCAAAAGGGCATCAACATGCCCGCATCCCCTATTAGAAAACTAACTCCATTTGCAGATCAGGCAAAACGAGAAGGGAAAAAGATCTATCATTTGAATATTGGCCAACCTGATATCGAAACGCCAGAAATCATGTTGAATGCCTTAAAAAATATCGAATTTAAAGTATGGGCTTATACACCTTCTGAAGGAACTTTATCGTATAGAACTAAATTAGCAGAGTATTATAATAAAATTCACTATAACATCACTCCAAATGATATTCTTGTCACAAATGGAGGATCAGAAGCTATTACTATAGCTATGCAGGCCTGTTTAAATCCTGGCGAAGAAGTTATTATTCCAGAACCTTTCTATGCGAATTATAATGGGTTTGCTTGTTCATCAGATATTATTGTTAGACCCATTATGTCTACAATAGACAATGGATTTGCACTACCATCTATAGCAGATTTTGAGAAGGTAATTACTGAGAAAACAAAAGCAATTGCGATTTGTAATCCCAATAATCCAACAGGGTACCTATATTCTAGAGAGGAGCTTGAAGCCCTCAAAGAACTTTGCCTAAAGCATGATTTATATTTATTCTCAGATGAGGCATATAGAGAATTTTGCTACGATGGCAGGGAATTTATTTCACCTATGCAATTGGAGGGTTTAGAAGAATATGTTGTTGTTTTTGATACGGTTTCGAAGCGATATTCTGCATGTGGAGCGCGAATTGGATGTATTATTACTAAGAACAAGGAATTATATCAAACAGCATTAAAGTTTGCACAAGCGAGGTTAAGTCCATCATTGGAAGGGCAAATTGCCGGTGAGGCTGCGGTTGATACGCCAGATAGTTATTTTGAAGCTGTATCAAAAGAATATACAGCTAGAAGAGATACGCTAGTTGAAGGCTTAAATAAAATAGAAGGTGTTTACTGCCCTAATCCAGGTGGCGCATTTTATGTTATTGCGAAACTACCTATAGATAATGCCGATAAATTCTGTCAATGGATGTTGGAAAAATTCTCATTTAATAATGAAACGGTGATGATGGCACCTGCAACTGGCTTCTATTCTACTCCAGGTGCTGGATCGAATGAAGTTCGTTTAGCATATGTCCTCAATCAAGCGGATCTTAAAAAGGCATTGACTTGCCTTGAAAAAGGATTAGAGGAATATCCAGGAAGAACAAAATAATTAAACTCTATTAATACTAAAAGCCGTATTTAAATTTTAATTTAAATGCGGCTTTTTTTATGGATTTCGATAGCCTTCAGAAAATATTCAATGAAAAAAGCTTTGTTAAAATTATATAACAGCATAAATAAATACATTAATAAATAAATATATCTTATTGATATTCTATTATTTATAAATAAAATACAACAATTAGTAAACTAATGCGTTTATATAGTATAAACTAATGAAGAATATTTATGGATAAATTAAAGAAATTCGAATTAATGGAGAAAATATCCAGAGAATTAGAGGACATTAGAAATAGCCAACAGGCTGTTTTAGAAAAAATTGCTAAAGTTGAAATTGATAATATAGAATTGGGAGATAAGACTATAGAAACAAAAATCCCTGAAATCTATCAGCGTACAGCAGACAACTCTGAAGCAATTCTGGAGATCCTAAATTCCTTCCAAGAAAAAACCGATGAGTTTGGAAGCAAAAATAATATTGATCAATTGAAAGAACAACAAGAGATCAATAATATGAAATAATGAAAATGGCCTCGATTGAGGCCATTTTTATTTTGTAGTCAATGCCCTAAGCTTGGGGCATTTCTATTTTCTGCTTCACGAGGTCAATTACAAATTTTAATTGTTCTTCCTGATTTAGTTCAGAGTTATCCAATACAATTGCATCATCAGCTTGACGAAGTGGACTTTCTGCCCTAGTACTATCAATATGGTCGCGATGGGAAAGATTTTCCTTTACTTCTTCCATGGTCAACACTTCTCCTTTTGCTGATAATTCAGCAAATCTTCTTTCGGCTCTGACCTGTGGACTAGCTGTCATGAATATTTTAAGGTCGGCATTCGGAAAAACTGTAGTTCCTATATCCCTTCCATCCATAACAATATTACGTTTCTTACCTAATGCTTGCTGTTGTTTCACCATAGCGGTTCTTACAGCTTTAATCGCACTAACCTCACTTACATATTCAGAAACTTCCATTGTTCTGATTGCTTCAGAAACATCGATTCCATTCAATAATATTTGAGTTTTTTCAGGATTAGGTACAAAGTCAATGTGTATATTGTCCAATGCTTTAATAATAGCATCATTATCATTGATGTCGATGTTATTTTGCTGTACGAATAAAGTCACTGCTCTATACATCGCTCCACTGTCAATAAAGACATAATTGAGATTCTTTGCCAGTGCTTTTGCAACTGTGCTTTTACCACAAGAAGAGAATCCGTCTATTGCAATTACAAAATTTTTCATAGGTAATTAATTAACCCCTCCTATCATAACTCCAGGTTTATTAACAATTGGGATTTTAATTAAATTTTCATCCACAATACTTTCAGGGAGAAACACGTATTTTTTATCATAAATGGTCCCATCAATATAATAACTTACCCAGTATTCATTTGTTAATCCAAATACCTGGGGATCGATAGCTTCGATTTTTTGGGAGGATAAAGAATCCATGTCACCGATGAAATGTCGTAATGTGGTAGTTTTAACTTCTCTTCCGTCCTTTTGGCCATAGCCCCTAGAGGAAACTAAAACATTCTGAATCTGCTTGTCTTTTTCATTAACAAGATAGACATTCCAAACTTTCGAGGTTGGAGTTTCTGTTTCCAGTACTATTGCTACTGAAATATCTTCAACAATATTTAAAGGCAGATCCTTTTTCATAGTACTATTTCTTTTTAGCTTTTGTTGTCTTAGCAGATTTAGTAGTTTTTGCTGTTTTAGTAGCTTTTACGGTTTTTGATTTTTTTGTACCAGTAGATTTAGAATCTTCTTCAGCCCATTTCAAAACATCGGCATAGGTAATTTTTTCTACTTCTGTTCCTTTCGGAATTTTAAGGTTTTGCTTACCAAATCTTACAAAAGGTCCCCATCTACCATTTTCAATTTTAGCATCTGGGTTTTCATCAAAAATCTTAATGACTTTATCTTTATCTTTTTGGCGTTTTTCTTCAATGATTTGTATTGCCTGTTCTTGTTCGACATCTAATGGATCTATTCCTTTTGGTAAGGAGTAGAAACTGCTATTATGACGAATATAAGGGCCAAATCGACCGATAGCTACGGTCATTTCCTTACCTTCGAACTCTCCTACTTTTTTAGGAAGCTTAAATAATTCTAAAGCTTCTTCAAGCGTAATTGTTTCGATCATTTGACCTTTTCTCAATGAAGCAAATACAGGTTTTTCTTCATCTTCAGCAGTACCTATTTGAACAAGTGGTCCGAAACGACCGACCCGAACAGAGATTGGTTTACCGCTCACAGGGTCTATCCCTAATTCACGTTCATGGGTAGCTCTGTCCGCATTATCTAAAGTATTCTGAACTTCTGAATGAAATGGACCGTAGAAATTAGACAACATATGTGTCCATTCTTTATATCCTTGAGCGATTTCATCAAATTCTTTTTCAACTTTTGCGGTAAAGTGATAATCAACAATACCTTTAAAATGCTGAACTAAAAAGTCATTTACAAGAACTCCAATGTCCGTAGGGAACATTTTATTACGTTCTGCACCAGTTATTTCAGTTTTTGTCTGTGTACTTACAGTACCTTTATCTAATGTTAATACTCTAAATGCTCTTTCTTTACCGTCACGATCTTCTTTGACTACATAGCCACGATTTTGAATTGTTGAAATGGTTGGTGCATAAGTAGAAGGTCTACCTATTCCTAATTCTTCTAATTTCTTAACTAAGGAAGCTTCAGTGAATCTAGCTGGTGGTCTGGAAAATCTTTCCGTAGCGTTCATCATCTCAAGATTTAAATTTAATCCTTGAGTTAATGGCGGAAGAATAGCATTATCGGTGTTGTCAAGGTCAATATCTTCATTTTCATCATCTGATGACTCAAAGTAAACCTTTAGGAAACCGTCAAACTTCATGATTTCACCAGAAGCAATTAATTCTTCAGGTCTCGTTGAAACAGAGATTTTAGCTATAGTTTTTTCAAATTCTGCTTCGCTCATTTGAGAAGCAATGGAACGTTTCCAGATCAATTCATAAAGACGTCTTTCTGAATTATCACCTTCGATGGTGTGATCATTAAAATATGTTGGACGGATAGCTTCGTGGGCTTCTTGAGCTCCGGCGCTTTTCGTACGGAATTGTCTTAGTTTATGGTATTTGTCACCATAGGCATTAATAATCTCAGCCTTGGCACCTTGTAATGCTGTATCCGAAAGATTTACGGAATCTGTACGCATATAGGTTATACGCCCAGCCTCATATAATCTTTGAGCCACTTGCATGGTCCTGGCAACGGAAAAACCAAGTTTTCTACTAGCTTCTTGCTGTAAGGTAGAAGTTGTAAAAGGTGCAGAAGGAGAACGTTTTGAAGGTTTAGTTTCAAGACTTTTAATAGAATAAATAGCATTAGCACAGTCTTTTAAGAACTGATTTGCTTCTTCAACATTTGGGAATCTATTGGGTAATTCCGCTTTAAAGCGTTCTTTTGCTTTACCAGTATTAAAAATAGCGACAATTTTAAATGCAGCTTCCGCATTGAATTTATTGATTTCCCTTTCACGTTCGACGATTAATCGAACAGCTACTGATTGAACCCGGCCAGCTGATAAGGATGGTTTTACCTTACGCCATAGTACTGGGGATAATTCGAAACCAACTAATCTATCTAAAACACGTCGTGCTTGTTGAGCATTTACAAGGTTGAAGTCAATTTTTCTAGGGGATTCTATAGCTTTTAAAATGGCAGGCTTTGTAATTTCATGAAAGACAATACGCTTAGTTTTATCGTCTTTAAGTCCCAAAGTTTCGAAAAGATGCCAAGAAATGGCTTCTCCCTCGCGGTCCTCATCGGATGCTAACCATACTGTTTCTGCAGACTTAGCTAATTTCTTCAATTCACTTACTAAAGATTTTTTATCAGAAGGCACTTCATACTTTTGTTTGAAATTATCTTCCGTATCAATCGCGTCATCAGTTTTCACTAAATCGCGGATATGACCATAACTGGATTTTACTAAAAAATCTTTTCCTAAATACCCTTCTATTGTTTTAGCCTTCGCAGGAGACTCAACTATCAATAAATTTTTTGCCATTTAAACTCTATGATTTCATGCAAAGAAAACGATTTCAAAATGGAATGCAAATTCTTTTTTACAGCATCTGATAAAAAAGTAAGCATTATCCAAACTCAATTAATCCAAATATCCAATAAATAAAATACCGCAAAAACGACAGAAGCAATACCATTAGTGGTCATAAATGCTCTATCAACTTTACTTAAATCATTGGGACTTACTATGCGGTGCTGATATATTAATAAAGCACCATAAAAAGCAATACCTATATAATAAAGAATACCTACAGGCATAAATAATACAGGTAATAAAATAAATATAAATGACAGGACATGAAGAACTTCAGAAATCCTAAGGGCATTTTTGGCGCCAAAATTAGCAGGGATAGAATTTAACCCATTTTCCTTATCAAATTCTTCATCTTGTAATGCATAAATAATATCAAATCCACTTACCCAGGTTAGCACTGCCAATCCATAAAAAATTGGGACAATATTAAATTGACCAGTCACGGCAAGGTATGCCCCCACAGGTGCCAGGCCTAATCCAATTCCCAAAACAATATGACATAAAGGAGATATTCTTTTCATATAAGAATAGAACAGAATCACGAATAATGCCACTGGAGCCAGTATAAAGCACATGAAATTGATAAAATAGCAGGCAGCCATAAACACAATACAATTTATTATTGTAAATAAAAGTGCTTGTTTTGGACTGATACGTCCAGCAGGAATATCACGTACTGCAGTTCTAGGATTTAATGCATCAATGTCGCGGTCAAGGTATCGATTGAAAGCCATCGCTGCATTTCTTGCCGTCACCATACAGATTAACATGAGAAGAAATAATTTCCAATCAAATTGATAATCGGAGGTATGTATGGCAAGGAAAAATCCAATGATTGCAAAAGGTAAAGCAAAAATACTATGTGCAAATAGCACTAATGACATATATTTCTTCATAACCTAAATTACTGGGGCAATAAAGTTTTTATTAATGTCATCAATTTTTTCAAGTACTTTTTCGCAACCAAGTTTTGTTTCAGAAGAAGTTAAAACATGTTCAGGGACTTCTTCAAACCAAACCTTTAATGCTTTTCTGAATTTAGCAATATTCTGATCAGACTTTACGATGGAATGCTTATCGGCTTTTGTAAATAAAAGGAAAAAAGGGATTCCTTGTTCACCTAACCAATAACAGAAGTCTAAATCAATCTTTTGAGGTTCATGGCGGCTATCAATTAATACGAATACACATTGAAGATTTTGACGCTTCGTCAAGTATTCACGAATGAATTTTTCCCAAGTTGCTCTATTTTTCTTAGAAGTTTGGGCAAATCCATACCCAGGTAAATCCACTAAATACCAATCATCATTAATTATAAAATGATTAATCAACTGGGTTTTACCAGGTTTTTGAGATGTTTTTGCCAATCCTTTACGTCTTGTTATAGCATTTATTAACGAAGATTTTCCAACGTTGGATCTTCCAATAAATGCATATTCCGGTTTATTAGCTTCTGGAAGCTTAGTGACGTCCGTATTACTGGTTAAGAATTCTGCTCGATTAATATTCATAGAGCAAAGGTACAATTTAATACAGTTTTATTTTTCATCCGAATTGCTATTAGGTCATTTCAAGTCAATAAAAATTCATAATTTCATCGGCAAAACTATTTATATGCTCGAAATTAGGAACATTGTAAAACAATACGCCCATCATAAAGCCTTAGATGATGTATCCATCCATGTCCCTACAGGCAAAATCTTTGGATTATTGGGGCCAAATGGAGCTGGAAAAACCTCTTTAATTAGAATAATTAATCAAATTACAGCTCCTGATTCTGGCGAAATAATTTTTGACGGACAACGGTTGAACTCTTCTCATATAGGTAAAATAGGCTATCTACCAGAGGAAAGAGGCCTATACAAAAAAATGCTTATTGGGGATCAAATGATTTACCTTGCTCAGTTGAAAGGTCTAAGCAAGCAGTTGGCAAAAGAAAAGATTAAATTTTGGTTTGAAAAATTAAAAATTGAGAGTTGGTGGGACAAAAAAGTTGAAGACTTAAGTAAGGGTATGCAACAAAAAGTTCAATTCGTTGCCACAGTTCTACATGAACCTCAATTAATCATTCTGGACGAACCATTCTCAGGTTTTGACCCCGTAAATGCACAGGTAATACAGGATGAAATCCTAGAATTAAATAAAAAGGGAGCTACGATCATCTATTCAACACATCGAATGGAGTCGGTTGAAGCTTTATGTGACAATATTGCCCTTCTTAATAAATCAAAAGTAATTTTGGAAGGTTCCGTAAAAGAGATAAAGAATAACTACAGAAATCAAACATACAAAATTGAGTATCATAAAAAACCTGAAGTTGATTCCATTTTTCTTGATTCAAGCCTTTATCAAAAATTAGAAGAACATAAAAATGGGTCCAACAGTATGACGATTCAGATTCCTGAAGATAAATCATTGAATGATGTTCTTTTCCATTTAATACCTCAAGTTGAAATCCAACAAATTTTTGAAATCATTCCATCAATGCATGATATATTTATTGATAAAGTAACTAACAATAATTAACCCTATTTATATGAACAAAATCTTATTAATCATCCAAAGAGAATATTTGAGCAGGGTTAAGAAAAAATCATTTTTACTGACCACTTTTTTAGTGCCATTGTTTTTTATTGGAATGTACGTAGGAGTTTTCTTTTTGACAAAGAAAAGCTTTGAAGATTCTAAGGCCCTAATTTATGTGGTAGATAATACGAAGGAAGTTGGGGTACAATTAAAAAACACAGAAAAACTAACCTTTACGGAATCTGCTAATGAGCTGAATACGCAGATTCAGGAAATAAAGGATCTAGATGGTAATACCAATATTTTATTTATCCCAGAAGATTTTTATAAAACTCACCAGATTGAATTTTTATCATCAGGAAAGCCAAATATCAGCACAAAATCAGATGTAGAATCACAATTGGGAGACATTTTATTGAATTACCAATACAAAGAGCTTAACATTGATCCTTCTAAAATCAAAAGTATAGACACGAAGGTCCATACAGCTGCAAAAGAAATTACTTCGACAGGTGAAGCAAAGGATAGCGATACACGGATTGCAATGGGAATTGCCATGGCCTTGTCGGTATTAATTTATCTTTCGTTATTTCTATATGGTGCCCAGGTTATGCGTGGTATAATAGAAGAGAAATCAAACCGTATAATAGAAGTTATTATCTCTTCTGTAAAACCATTCCAATTGATGATGGGTAAAATCATAGGAATTGGGCTTGTTGGAATTACCCAATTCTTGTTATGGATTATTCTAAGTTTTGGTCTAATAGCAATAGCGTCTAATACTTTAATTGATAAGAGTGAGTTTCAACAGGAAATGATGAGAACCGGACCTCAAGGTATAGAATTAGAGGGCGACCAATCTGATATTCAAAATGGATCAATAATTTCAGAAATAAATACGGCTATGGACGCTGTAAATATTCCTGAATTATTAATCAGTTTCTTTTTGTTTTTTATTGGCGGGTACATGCTTTATAGTGCTTTATTTGCCGCTGTAGGATCAGCTGTTGATAATGAGACAGAGGCAAATCAATTTACGATGCCAATTACAACTCCATTATTATTAGCCTATATATTGTCCTTTGGCGTATTGATTAATAATCCGCATGGACCAATTGCGGTTTGGCTGAGCTTTATTCCATTAACCTCTCCTATTGCGATGTTAGTACGTATTCCATTTGGAGTTCCGACTTGGCAAATTGCATTATCCTTTATTTTATTAGTTGGCGGATTTATATTCACAACCTGGGTTGCTGCAAGAATATATAGAATCGGAATATTGATGTACGGGAAGAAAGCTAGCTTTAAAGAGTTAATAAAATGGTTCAGATATAACGGATAATAAATTATCCTTGTCATAATGGCCCCTCTCAACGATATTTGAGAGGGGCTTTTTTAAAATTTTTATACCTTTACCGCTTCGGTACAATTTATCTAAACAGATTTCAAATGAATAATAAAATTAATCTGTCCGTATTCAGGAAGTTCTTTGCTTCGAATACATCAGGCGGAATTCTTCTTTTTATATGTGTCATCATCTCTCTAGTGATAGCAAACACTTCATTTTCATCAAATTTTAATGAGTTGCTGGATACAAGAATAGGATTCGAGAATGAAAGTATCCATTTAAATTACAGTATTAAACAGTGGATAGATGATGGATTAATGGCTGTGTTTTTTCTTTTAGTAGGATTAGAGATAAAACGGGAATTGGTAGAAGGAGAACTTTCTTCGCCAAAAAATGCTATTCTTCCCATTTTAGCGGCCATTGGAGGTGCAATAGTTCCTGCCCTTATTTATATTTTATTGAATAATGGACTTCCTACAGAACACGGCTGGGGAATTCCAATGGCGACGGATATTGCTTTTGCACTCGCCATAATTTCCCTGTTGGACAAAAGAGTTCCAGCGAGCTTGAAGATTTTCCTGGCAGCCCTAGCGATAGTTGATGACCTTCTTGCAATTTTAGTAATCGCAGTATTTTATTCAACGGAATTGCATTATACCTATCTAATGTATGCGGGAGGTATACTGGCCATCCTTATTGTCTTCAATAAAATCGGGGTCAAAAATGTATGGGCGTATATAATTCCAGGCGTTTTCATATGGTATTTCATTCATCATTCAGGAATTCACGCTACCATTGCAGGGGTTTTAGTAGCTATGACCTTACCAACTACTCCTGATGAAAAGGAATCAACCTTAGAGAAGTTAGAACATGCCCTAGCCAACCCCGTAAATTTCATCATTATTCCATTATTTGCACTTGTAAACACTAATATAAGTATCCATAGTGAAATGATTGGCGGATTAACTACCCCATTAGGATTAGGAATCATATTAGGTTTATTTTTTGGGAAAACAATTGGAATTTTCTTAACCACTTGGCTTTGTGTAAAAAGTAAACTTGCAAATTTACCAGATATGGCGGGTTGGAAACACATGATTGGTGTTGGGATGTTGGGAGGAATAGGATTTACGATGTCAATATTCATTTCTATGTTATCCTTCAAGGATCCACTTTTTATTGAAGAAGCGAAGTTCGCGGTACTGATAGGTTCTTTAATTTCAGGTACTTGTGGATATATTTACCTGTCGTCAATTGCAAAAAAAGATAAATCTAAAGTTGAATCGAATTTATAAGTTACAACGTATTTTTTAAATATATATTAAAAGAATGCATGCATATATAAAATAATATGCGTGCATTCTACTTTTAAGAAAAATTTAAAAAATATGATTTATAGTTATAAGAAAAATTGAGCTACATATATTAAGGAATTTTGGGTTTAGAATTGTCTTAAAAAGAATAAAGCTTGAGTCAATCGGGCGATCGCTCAAGCTTTAAAAAATAACCTCTTTTATGAGGTAATCAACCTAAACCTATGACAAAGATAGAGATTTTGTTGTGAAACTTCCAAATTTATTAAGGGAATTAGGCTGTAATCTTGTATATAAAATATTTAACTTGCTGGAAATGAGGGAGATAATTTTTTAAAAGATAAAGGTTTTCAAACGGGGAGAATGAAAACCTTTAATAACCAATTATAAACCTAAATTATGATACCACAAAGATAGTGTACATTTTACACATATGCAAATTTATTTTTGATTTTTTTATTTGTTCATTGTAATGGGTATGAAAATTGATTATCTTATATTTGAATAAATCATTGATATATTATGTTTACAGGCATTATTGAAACTTTAGGAACTGTTAAGAAAATTGAAGCGGAACAAAGTAATATTCATTTATTCATAGAATCTGAGATCTCCCCTGCCCTTAAAATAGACCAAAGTGTTTCCCATAATGGAGTATGTTTAACGATAGTTGGCATAGAAGGCAATGTTCATCAAGTCACAGCCATTCATGAAACTTTGGAAAAAAGTAATTTAGGAAAATTAAAAGTTGACGATATCGTTAATTTAGAAAGATGCGTGAAAGTGGATGGACGTCTAGATGGTCATATTGTTCAAGGTCATGTTGATCAAACTGCAATTTGTACATCCGTAGAACCTCAAGATGGAAGTGTTGTCTATACTTTTGAATACGATGCAAATTTAAATAACATAACGGTTGAAAAAGGTTCGATTACAGTAAATGGCATCAGCCTAACAGTAATAAATTCCGGTACCAACACCTTTTCAGTTGCGATAATCCCTTATACATTAGACCACACCAATTTAAAGACTATTGAAATTGGAAGTACCGTAAATTTAGAATTCGATATTTTAGGAAAGTATGTAAATAAGCTAATGGACATGCGAAAATAGAAGTTATGGGCTTTTAAAGTGAAAAGCCCATAACTTCTTTTTTCTTTCGTGACTTAAATTTTTCAGGAACAACTTCTAAAATTTCATTTTTCAACATATTGATTGCGTGTTTTTTAACATAATTTTGAGGTGTTACGAGACTTATTTCACGTACTGGTTCCGGAGATTTGAAATACCTTACATGAGCCAATTGATCTTCATCGTAATTTGAAATACTCATTTCAGGCATGATTGTTAAGCCGCCATTCAGTTCAACCATTCTTTTTAGAGTTTCGACACTTCCGGTATTGTAATCAAAAGTTCCCTCTTTAGATTGATTATGTTTATAATTACAAATATTCAACACTTGACCGCGCATACAGTGGCCTTCATTTAACAACCAAAGTTTTTCATTAGAAATGTCTTCAGTACTAATCATCTTTTTTTCATAGACATTGCTCTTTTCAGAAACATACGCGACGAATGTTTCATAAAAAAGGGGAATTTCCTGTATAGAAGGATCATGCAGGGGAGTTGAGAGGATACCACAATCTAATGTACCTTGTTTCATTTCCTGGATTATTTGCTCAGTAGTATATTCCCAAATTTGAAGTTTAAGCTTATTGTACTTCTTCATGAAATTTGAGATGACTTTAGGCAGTAAATAAGGTGCTACAGTTGGAATCACGCCAATTTTTAATTCCCCAGATAATTCACCTCGTTCTGATTGAAGGATTTCAGGAATTTTTTTGCTTTCCGTCAAAATTGTCCTAGCTTGGTCAATGATTTTTTCCCCGATTTCAGTTGGAACAACAGGCTGTCTACTTCTGTCAAATATTTTTACGCCTAATGATTCTTCCAACTTTTGAATTTGCATACTTAAAGTCGGTTGGGTAACAAAGCATTTTTCAGCAGCTGCAACAAAACTTCTATATGTATCAACGGCAATGATATATTCTAATTGAACTAGGGTCATACTATAAATTTTAACTATACAAAAGTACGTAAGATATAACAAGTATTAGCTTTGCTTGTGAAATAGGACATTAAAAAAACAAAGCCCGAGAAAATCTCGGGCTTCATGTTAATCAGCAGAAACTTTTAATGCTTTTGATTGTATTTCATTTCTAAATCTAATATTATATCTCTTTTTTTACCTTCTATTAATGAAAGGTTTCCGGCAACAAAAACTCCCTTTTCTCCGGTTTTAGTATTTCTAATACCATAAACTGAAGATTCATCAGCAGGATCAGATTCACCTTCATAACGATATAAAACATCAATTTCATAGACTGCAGCTTCATTTAACAATCCATCAAATTCAACATTATAATCAATGGTATACCCTTTATTTGCAAGATTGTCCAAAGCTTCTGTTACTGTTGCGTATTTAAATGTTCTATCCATAGTTTTTCCTTAAATTCATTTATTATAAAACACATAACTTTGGCTATTGTTTAGGATATAATAATAATTTTATGGCGCATACTCCACCTCCCATTAAGCATACAGCAGCAGAATCATTTGAAAGATTAATAGAGGTATTGAATACCTTAAGAATTGAATGTCCATGGGACAGGAAACAAACGATGGAATCATTAAGGCATTTAACCATTGAAGAATTATATGAGCTAACGGATGCCATTCTTGAAAAAGACTATCAGGAAATCAAAAAAGAATTAGGTGACATCTTAATGCATTTGGTCTTTTATGCAAGGATTGCTGAAGAAGAGGGTAAATTCAACATTGTTGATGTATTAAATTCTGTTTGCGATAAATTAATCAATCGTCATCCCCATATTTATGGTGATATTGAGGTGAAGGATGATGATGAAGTAAAGCAAAATTGGGAAAGCATTAAGTTAAAAGAAGGCAACCGCTCTGTTTTACAAGGGGTTCCACAAAGCCTACCTGCCTTAGTGAAAGCATATAGGATACAAGATAAAGTACGTGGGGTTGGATTTGATTGGGAAGACAAAAAAGAGGTTTGGAAAAAAGTTGAGGAGGAACTAGCTGAATTTAAAGCTGAATTTGATTTAGATAGTGATCTTATAAATACGGAAAGAGCTGAACAGGAATTTGGAGATCTGTTATTTTCATTAATCAATTATGGAAGGCATTTAGGAATTAACCCAGAAAATGCCTTAGAAAAAACGAACAAAAAGTTCATTCATCGATTCACTTATCTTGAAAACAAGGCGAAAGAGAAAGGTTTAGTTTTAAAAGACATGACTCTTGAAGAAATGGATGTATACTGGAATGAAGCTAAAAAATTGAAATAATTGCTGATCAATTTTATTCTTAATAACTTTAATACAGATCAAAACCAATAATATGCGACACCTATTAAAGTTTTTCAAGTGGTTGGGAATTTCCCTTGCCTCTATCCTACTCATTGCCGTCATTTATCTTTATGCAACAGGTAAAGACTTTTTATTAAAAGGCGTATATGTTACATACCTACATGGCCATAAAACGGCTTATTTAGATGATTACCGCTTTTTTGATAATCATACCATTTCTTCAGGAGAACCTCAACCATGGAATAAATCCAAAGAATATAATCAGGTAGCCATAACGGACAGCTTGAAAAGTATTCATAAAAACTCAAAATCAGTCGCTTATTTAATCATCCATCAAGACAGTCTTTGGTTTGAAGAATATTATGACGGGTATTCAGACTCTTCCAAGTCCAACTCATTTTCAATGGCAAAAAGTATGGTAGCTGCATTATTGGGACAAGCTATTCAGAATGGGGATGTGAAAAGTCTTCAGCAAAAGGTAAAAGATTTCGTTCCAGAAATAGTTGGCCCCTATGCTGATTCATTAAAATTGGTTGATCTTGTATCAATGAGTTCCGGCATGAAATGGGAAGAAAAATATTATGATCCTTTTTCAATTACTACTCGTTTATATTTTGATCAAGATATCGTCGGAACATTAGATCAATTGCCAATTGATCAAAAACCTGGTCAGCAATTTATTTATAAAAGTGGAGATACTCAATTATTAGGTATAGCATTAGAAAGAGCAACAAAAAAAACCTTATCCGAATTATTGTCAACTGGATTCTGGAAACCAATGGGTGCTGAACATGATGCATTATGGCAGGTTGATAGCTATAAACATGGAATTGAAAAAGCTTATTGTTGCGTAGCGTCAAATGCCAGAGATTTTGCAAGGTTTGGAAAACTTTATCTTCAGCATGGGAAGTGGAATGGTAAAACTTTGTTGGACTCTAGCTACATAGCACAATCCATCGTCAATACATTTCCAGATTCACCTCAGTACGGCTATGGTTGGTGGATTGGAAAATACAACGAAAAAGATTATTTCTATATGGATGGGCATCTTGGACAATACGTGATTGTTATTCCAGAGGATGAACTGATTATTGTTAGATTGGGCCATGGCATTGGAAAAAAACCAAGGACAGACAAATCTTCACAGTTTTATAATTTTATTGATCAGGCCTATATAATGCTGGGAGATCGAATAAAATAGGATATACAAATCATTTTATGAAAAGATTCTTATAGAGAAAAATTGTATTTTTGTAGGAATGAAAGAATTAGCCGTCATCTTCGATATGGATGGTGTAATTGCCCACACCAATCCATACCACGCCAAAGCCTTTGAAGCATTTTTCGATAAATATCAAATCCCTTATTCCGACGAGGAATTTGAGAAACATATGTACGGAAAGCATAATAGTTATATTTTTACGCATTTTTTTAAAAGACCTATTGTTGGCAATGAATTATTAAGTTTAGAGCAAGAGAAAGAAGGTTTATTTAGAGAAATCTATAAACTTGAAGCGAAACCAATCCCCTATTTACCAGATTTTTTAAGTAACCTAAAAGATCATCATGTTAAATTAGGAGTAGCCACATCTGCTCCAAGAGCAAATATGGATTTGATTCTGGATGCCATCAACATTCGAGATTTTTTCCAATCAACATTAGGTTCAGAAAATGTCCAACTTCATAAACCACATCCAGAGGTATATCTTAAATCAGCACAAAACCTGGACATAGATCCAAATCAGTGTTTTGTTTTTGAAGATTCATTTTCAGGAGTTACGGCGGGATTAAATGCGAATATGAATGTTATTGGCGTTTTGAGTTCTCATAAGAAAGAAGATTTGCCTAAATGTCTAGATTATATAGAAAACTATAAAAATATGGATATAGGTAAATTAAAAGAACTCCTTAAAGAAAATGTGGAATAGTGCATTAGAACTTATTCCCTCTCCTGGAGCATGGGTTTTGTACTTTTTTTGTGCGATGCTTATTGGAGTTTCTAAAACAGGAATACAGAATGTCGGCACGTTTACTATTCCAATGTTTGCTTTTCTTTTTGGCGCAAAATTTTCCACTGGAATTGTATTAATCCTACTTTGCATGGCCGACCTCCTTGCAGTAATCTATTATAGGAAACAATTTGTATGGTCTGAAATAAAGTCTATGCTTCCGTTTTCATTAATTGGATTAGTTATAGGACTATTTGTTGGAGATTTAATCGATGACCAAACCTTTAAATTTATAATGGGGGCCTGTATATTTATCAGTGTCCTATTAATGATTTGGGGTACGAATAAGTCAAAACAAAATCCTGAAGGCAAGGATTTTACAGACAATTGGTGGTATTCCCCATCATTTGGTCTTTTGGTTGGATTTTCGACGATGATTGGAAATGCTGCTGGACCCGCACTAACGATCTTCCTCCTTACAAGGAAATTAAAAAAAGTTACCCTTGTGGCTACAGGTGCATGGTTTATCATGATCTTAAACTTTTCAAAGATTCCCCTTCAATTGTTTTTCTGGAAAAACCTAACGTGGGAAGGATTTATCTTAAATATTCTAGCCATTCCATTTATTTTGCTTGGAGGTTATATAGGCATTAAATTGGTAAAGATCATTCCGGAGCGCGAGTTTAAAGTTGTTATTCTAGCCTTAGTTATCATTTCATCCCTCATGCTCATGTTTGGGTAAAAATACAAAGACAAAAGACATTAAAATTTTAATGTCTTTTGTCTTTTCCTTTATTATCAACTACTAATTCTAAAACCCGGTTGTATCAACGGGAGTTTCAGAGTTTTCTGTTTCAGGAGCTTTATCAATTAATTCCATAAATTGATCTAGCTTTGGAGTAATGATAATTTGCGTTCTACGGTTTTTAGATTTTCCTTCGGCAGTATTGTTACTAGCAATAGGATTATATTCACCACGTCCACCGGCTGTTAAGCGTTTTGGATCAACTCCATAAGTATTCTGTAATGCTTGAACAACTGAAGAAGCTCTTAAGGTACTTAAATCCCAATTGTTTCTGATGTTAGCTTTTGAAATAGGATCTGTATCAGTATTACCTTCAATTAACACATCGTAATCTTTATAATCTTGAATAATCTTAGCAATTTTTGAGAGTGTTTCGCCAGCACGGTCAGAAATTTCATAACTACCAGATTTGTAAAGCATATTATCAGATAATGAAATATAAACAACACCTTTCAATACTTGAACATCTACATCTTTCATTTCTTCTCGGCTTAAAGAGCGAGTTAAGTTGTTAGTCAACACCATATTAAGTGAATCACTTTTTTGTTTGGTATTTACTAAATGTTGAATGTATTTATTGGAAGCATTAATTTCATCCACCAATTTTGAAATATTTACATTTCCTTGGGTATTTTGACTTATGCTGTTATCTAGAGTCCCTTGCAGTTTAGCTAATGCTTCTCTTAATCCTGCATTATTTTTACGTTCCTGCTCCAATTGCTCTTCCAAACTCTTTAATCTAGTTTTACTTTCAGCAAGATCCAGTTGACTCTGATTATATTTGTCGCCCAATTCTTTATACTGTGCCTCTAGTGCTCTATGTGTCTTTTTACTAACACCGCATGAGGAAATCAGTATTACAGACATGAATAGTAGTGGTACGCTAATTCTCTTTATCATAACGCTTGATTTTATTTATTTACTTATTATTATATGGTACAGTTAGCAAAATAAATGCCTTTTATTAAATCTTTTCTTTTGAAGGAATTTGAAATGAAGAAAATAATTGAATAATACATCCATAAAGGCCGTTTTTTTAGTTTTTTATTTCTTTTAAATCTAATTTGTTTTATTGGAATTAACCATCTGAAATAAATTATTTTAATTGAAATTCAATAAAATATTCTTGATTCTGGAAGCATATTAATTGTTTACATAACTCAAAAAATATTCAAAAAGAACTATGTAACATTGAATAAAGAGTCATAGAACTTAGATAAAAAAAAGGCTTGAAATCGGGGAGATTTCAAGCCTTAACTAACCAATTATTAACCTAAATTATGAATACTAACTAATATTCAAAGTCTGTGCCAAAAAAATCAAATAGATTTATTTATTGTCATTTTAAAATCATAAGGATAAATCCAATCATTAATGATAATTTTGTCTATGCAACATTTAAATACCTATTTAAAAAATCTGAACATAGAAGAGTTGAATCCTATGCAGGAAGAAGTTCTAAAACAGTTCAGTCATGATCGAGATTTTGTTTTATTATCCCCAACTGGTTCTGGCAAAACATTAGCATTCAGCTTATTACTATTTAAACTACTTGGCGATAACCTGTCAAAAGGCACGAATGCAATGATTGTGGTGCCAACAAGAGAATTGGCACTACAAATTGAATCGGTTATAAAGCAAATGAATAGCAGTTTGAATGTGGCTCTATTATATGGAGGTAACAATAATCAAATTGAAAAGGATAAATTAAAACAGCATCCAGCATTAATTATTGGAACTCCGGGCAGAATTATTTATCATATTGACAGAGTTCCTACTCTTTTGGAGAACTGTCATACGCTAGTATTGGATGAATTTGATAAATCTTTAGAATTAGGTTTTCAGGACCAATTGAGTTATATCGTCAATGCATGTCGTGATGTTAAACATAAGATCCTAACTTCTGCTACCGACATGGAAGAAATTCCAGCATTTCTAAGACTTAATGACCCAATAAAATTAGATTATTTTGATAGCAATGCTTTAAGGCCAGACTTGACCTATTATAAGGTTAAGAGCAGTTCGAAGCTTAAATTAGAATCTTTATTTAAATTACTTTGCAAAATAGGCAATGAAAGAGTTTTAGTTTTCTGTAACCATCGAGAAGCAGTAGACAATATTTCAGAGATCCTTGAAGGCAAAGGAATTTCTAGTATCCCGTATCACGGAGGTTTAGAGCAATTCATGCGCGAATTGACGATTATCAAAATCAAAAACGGGAGTCAAAATATCCTAATAACCACAGATTTAGCGGCAAGAGGTTTGGATATTCCAGAAATGAACCATGTCGTACATTATCAATTTCCTTACAAAGAGGAAGATTTTATACACAGAAATGGACGAGCTGGGAGGAATGGACAAAAGGGATTTGTTTATGGCATAGTTACAGATGAAGACCGTGGATCTACTTTCTTGGAAGATGCAGAGCTAATTGATTTAGACGGCTACTATCCTATTCCTGAAGAACCATTATATAAGACCTTAAGGATAAATGCTGGAAAAAAGCAAAAAGTAAACAAAGTTGATATTGTAGGATATATACTCAACCTTTCAGGAGTTTCAAAGGAAGATTTAGGATTAATCGTGGTAAAACCACATGATTCCTATATTGCTATTAAATCAGATGTTGCAAATTCGGTTGTGAAAAATGGCAGCAACGGGAAAATAAAGGGTCAAAAAGTAAGGATTAACTTAATTTGATTTATTAATATATTTTAAAATTGTATTTGGAACAAGATGACTGATATCCCCGTTATTCTTCCAGATATCTCGAACAATCGTTGATGAAATATGGGCCTCTCCACTCCTACTTACCAAAAAATAAGTTTCGACTTGAGGGGCCAATAATAAATTATTCTGAGCAATAATATTTTCGTAATCTAAATCAGTACCGTTCCTTAAACCCCTTAAAATAAAATTAGCGCCAATTGATAGACAATAGTCTACGGTCAATCCATTATAGAAACTAACCTCAATTTGCTCATTGTTCTGATATAATTCAGTAATAGAATTTTTTCTACTTTCTACATCCATCATCCCAATTTTGGAACTATTAACACCAATTGCAATATAAATTTTATCAAAAAGAGGTTGCGCTCTTGCAATAAGATCTTGATGGGCGATTGTAAAAGGATCAAATGATCCTGGAAAAACTGCTATTTTCATAATTAAATTGTATAAAAGCTAAAAGAAGAATTCCCATATTGTCTTGTCTCAACATAATTAGGATGTTCCAACATTTTGCGGTTACTTGGGTGTTCAACAATTAATAAGCCGTCTTTTTTCAACAGATTATTCTCAAGAACCATCTGTGCTAATAATGGCAATTGCCCTATGTCATAGGGTGGATCGGCAAAAATTAAATCATAATGGTCTTTATCGGTTTTAATATATTTAAACACATCTGCTTTACGTGTTTTTATTTGTTGTAAATCAAGTTTTTTGGCAGTTTCAGTAATATAAAGAATGCATTTACCATGTAAGTCAACCGAAGTAACTTTCCCAGCACCTCTTGAGGCTAATTCAAAAGATATGTTCCCGGTTCCAGCAAATAGATCAAGGCATTCCAACCCATCAAAATCAATTTTGTTGTTTAAGATATTAAATAAGGCTTCTTTAGCAATATCAGTTGTTGGTCTGACAGGAAGGTTTTGTGGTGGGTTAAGTCTCAAACCTGCTGCCTTACCTCCTATTATTCGCATATGGGTAAATCTAATAAATAACTTTTCACAAAATTCTCTGAAACTTCCTCTGTTGAAATTGCTGATTTAGTAGCATTAATTTCAACCACTTCATTTGAGAAGGATTTCAATTTGTTTAAAAATGAATTTTCAACATCGATTCCTGAATATAAAATCTTATTTACTTTAGCATCAATTCCGAAATTATCAAAAACATTAAGAAGGAAATAACTCAAATCATCATCACTGATTATTTCAAAGGTATTATAAAACTTAAATTGTCCATTAATAAATAGGTAAATGTCCGCTGAATTATCATCAAAAACTACCCCTAATACATCACCTTTCAAAGGAATATAAGGTCTTGCCTGAATGAGGTTCAGTTTAAATTCTGAAATAAATTTAGCATCTGGAAAAAGTGTTTTCCATCGGTGGAAAAGTAATACATCATATTGAAACAATGCCTGAATCTGCAGAAAATCGATAGAACTCCTTATCACTTCTTGAGAAGGATTCTCCATAAAATCATGAAATTTTTCCAAATCAACCTCTTGAAATAAATCATCAGGAATAAAAGTTAAATTATGAGTTGGAATACTCACAAATACGTTTTGGAATGGCAAACTCAATAACTTTAGGGCTTCTTCTGATGGAGCATGGCTTTCGAAATTCATATACATCAAAAGCTGGTTATCCTGATCGATTACAAAAAGCTTATCGTATTGATAATTTGCTTTCACTATCAAGGTATATTGCGTTATATAATGTAGATGAAAATGTTTTGAAGTATAATTCATTCTTTACTGATGGTATCTCACAAAATTAGTTTTTAAAATTGGATTGACCAACCTTTTGGATAACTTTGGATTGTGCATATAAAAGAAACCCTCATTCAACAATTTTCACATCAAGCTACCAAACAGCAGGAAGAAGTATTTGAGATTCTTTCCGAGTTTTTATATACGTTTGCTGAAGAATCTTGTTTTATACTTAAAGGATATGCTGGGACGGGAAAAACCACAATCATTAGTGCTTTAGTTAAATCCTTGAGTCGCCTTCAAAAGAGATCCGTTTTGTTGGCTCCAACTGGCCGTGCAGCAAAAGTTATGTCTTCATATTCCGGCCGAAATGCGCTTACCATTCATAAAAAAATCTATAGAAAGAAAAATGCGGTTTCATTGGATATGAGTTTTACTTTGGCAGAGAACAACCATGAAAACACATTATTCATCGTTGATGAAGCTTCGATGATTAGCAATGAAAGTCATAGTATGTTTTCTAATGGGCTTCTGCACGATTTGATAGAATATGTTCAATCTGGGGAAAATTGTTGTCTAATGTTGGTCGGAGATACTGCTCAATTGCCACCAGTTGGTTTGGTAAATAGCCCTGCATTAGATCCAGAATATATGAATTCAGAATTTGCCCTGCATGTTTTTTCTTATGAATTGACGGATGTAGTAAGACAAAATAAAAATTCCGGGATTCTGTATAATGCTACTAAAATTAGGAATGACATCAAATTGGATGAGGAATTTGCTGAATATAGCTATCCACAGTTCATAACAAAATCCTTTAAGGATATATTCAGGATGAATGGTGAACGATTAATAGAAGGATTACATTATGCTTATGATAAGTTTGGGTTAGAAAATTCCATGGTAATTTGTAGATCGAATAAATCAGCAAACCTATATAATCAGCATATCAGAAATCAGATACTCTTTCGAGATGAAGAGATTACCGGCGGAGACATCATCATGATTGTAAAAAACAATTATTATTGGTTGCAGGAAAATGATGAAAAAAACACAGGGTTTATTGCAAATGGCGACATGGCCATCATTAAGAAAGTGAGCAATGTCCATGAAATGCATGGTTTCAGATTTGCAGATCTATTTTTAGAATTTATGGATAACAATGAAGGCGATGCAATCCGATGCAGGGTACTTTTAGATAGTCTATATGTTGATTCGCCGAACCTCCCCTATGATAAACAACAAGAACTTTATAACAGTATAGCTGAAGATTATAAGGATATTTCAACGAAAAAAGACCGAATGGATGCGATAAAAAAGGATCCATACTACAATGCCTTACAGATCAAATTTGCCTATGCAATAACTTGCCACAAAGCTCAAGGTGGACAGTGGCCGTTGGTATTTGTAGATCAAGGATATATGACAGATGAAATGCTAACCACAGAGTTTATGCGCTGGCTATATACTGCAATTACAAGGGCAACCCAAGAACTGTTTCTTGTTAATTTTAATGAGAAATTCTATGAAGGCTAATCCTATCAAAAATAATACAGTTTTGCTTCTTTTTTAGCCATATAAAAGGATATTTTCGCAGATTAATTATGACTAATTTAATCTAATGAAGTATTTTTTATCCCTTATTTTTTTGCTAAGTATTTCTCTTAGTCAAGGTCAGGAAAAGTCTACCTTAGCCAAGCCAAATTACCAACTTGCATCCAAATTCTCCCCCAGTAAACTGAGCAAATTAATTTTCTCAACAGAGGTAAATCCAAACTGGATTAATTTCGGTGACAAATTTTGGTATGAATACAACAGTCCTAATGGTAAAAAATGGTATTTGGTTGATCCAAAAACGAAAAAGAAATCCGAACTGTTTGATCATGCTGAAATGGCGGCTCGAATAACTTCAATTGTTAAAAATCCATTTGATGCCCAACATCTAGAAATCAGGAATCTTAGATTTATGGACGATGAGAACCTCATCCGATTTGAAGTCCAAAGCAGCAAAGACACTTTAAAATCAAAAGAAGAGATCAAAAAATTGACAAATAAAAAAGATTCGATTAAAAAGAAACTTTTTTATTTTGAATATAACCTCTCTAACAACAACCTAAAAGAGTTGAGCGAAGAGAGCAAAGAGAAAACTAAATTATTCTGGGCAAACTTTAACCCTGATACATCAAGGGTTTATTATGCAAAGAATTACAATTTATATTGGATGGACTATTCCAATTATCTAAAAGCTCAAAAGGATGAAAAGGATTCCACTATTGTTGAAAATCAGATAACAACAGATGGAGTTCAATATTATGCATGGGGCGGAGATGAGTATAGCGTTACTACCGGAGACAAGAAATCAGAAGAAGAGGAAAAGAAAAAGAGAAAACCGGTGTGGATCAATTGGTCTCCTAATGGCAAATATTTTACATTAACGCGAAAAGACAATAGAGAATACTCCGCTTTATGGGTAATCAATAATGTTGCAGCGAAGCGACCAACACTTGAAACATATAAATATTTAATGCCAGGGGAAACTGACTCCACAGAGGTTGAATTTTATATTTTTGATGCAGCAAACCATTCAGCAAAACAAGTCAATGTCTCAGCCTTTAAAAATCAAACTATCAGCAACTGGAATAAAGACCGGAATAAAGACAGTTACAAGGGCAAGCATTTTATAAACTATTGGTTGGGTGATAATGAAGAATTTTATATAGCTCGATCAAGCAGAGACCTAAAAAGAATTGACATTGTTGCTGTGAATGTGAATGGTCAAACTAGAACAGTTATTGAGGAACGTTCTAATGTATATTTAGACGTGAAGAAACCCTACCTTATAACCAATGGTTCGCAGCTAATTCATTGGTCGCAGAGAGATGGTTGGGGACATTTTTATTTATATAATAAAAACGGAACATTAGTAAACCAAATAACAAAAGGAGCATTCCATTGTGATGATTTAACGAGATATAATGAAGCAACAGGCACTTTATTTTTCGTTGCTAATGGAAAAGAAAAGAATATTGATCCCTATTACAGTTATTATTATTCTGTAAATAAAAATGGCGGGGCTATTAAGTTATTAACTCCTGGAGATTTTGATCATCAAGTTTTGGCAAGTGAAAGCAGTAATTATTTCATTGACAATTTTTCAAGGGTAAACACAGCTCCAGTGAGCAACTTATATAGTTCAACTGGTCAACTATTGATGAGGTTAGAGGAGACTGATCTTTCTAATTTAATGGCGGCTGGATATAAATTTCCAGAACCATTCAAAGTTAAGGCTGGAGATGGGATCACCGATCTTTATGGTGTCATGTATAAGCCATTTGATTTCGATTCAACAAAAACCTACCCTATCATCGAATATGTTTACCCAGGGCCACAAACAGAAGCCGTAAATAAAAGTTTCGGTAGATCAATGGATCGTATAGATCGATTGGCACAAATGGGTTTCATTGTTGTTTCTGTAGGTAACAGAGGGGGGCACCCTTCGAGATCTAAATGGTACCATACTTATGGATATGGAAATTTAAGAGATTATGGATTGGAAGATAAAAAAGTAGTTGCTGAACAACTTGCAGATCAGTATTCTTTTATTGATATAACAAAAGTTGGAATTACAGGCCACTCAGGTGGTGGATTTATGTCTACCGCGGCGATGTTGGTTTACCCTGACTTTTTTAAAGTTGCGGTATCGGGAGCAGGAAATCATGAAAACAATATCTACAATCGTTGGTGGAGTGAAAGACATCACGGAGTAAAAGAAGAAATAAGTGCGAAAGGAGATACTACATTCTCGTATAATATTCAAAAGAACACGGAACTTGCGAAAAACTTGAAAGGAAAATTGTTAATTGCAACTGGTGATATAGATAACAATGTTCACCCTGCAAATTCAATTCGAATGGTAGATGCATTAATACGTGCAAATAAACGATTTGATTTCTTGTTATTACCAGGACAAAGACATGGATTTGGTGATATGACAGAATACTTCTTTTGGAGAATGGCAGATTATTTCAGCCAACATTTACTAGGGGCATCTGAAATGCAAGAAACAGACATCATGGAAATGAATAGGGAAAAACCTGCAAAGTAAATGACATCAAATAAAACAGAAATATTGAAAGAAGCCCTAAATCATTTTGGGGCTTCTGATTTCAATGAGGATCTTTTAAAAGAAATTAACCTCCATAATTTATTAGAATGGAGTATTCTTGAAAAAGAACCCCGACTTTGTTTTAGAAGCTCTTGGGCTTTGGAACATATCCTTCTAAAAAATAATAAGCATATTGATAATATCTACGAAGAATTGGTAGAAAATTACAGCCAAGTTAAAAACTGGAGTAGTTTAAGAAGCTATTCAAAATTAATGATGTGGTTATTATCTAAGAAAAATGAAACAATAATCTTATCAGAATCTGAATTGGAAAAAATTCTTGAAAAAAGTTTTAAAATAATAGAAGATATTACATGTCCTGTTGCCGTAAAGGTAAATGCATATGATATCCTTTTTGGGTTAATCCCCTACTATGATTGGTTGGCAAATGAGTTAAAGCTTTTGATCGAACTGGATTTAGAAAAAGAAAATACCCCTGCCTTAAGAAGCAGAGGTATTAAAATATTGAATAAGCTCGACAAATTAAAATAAGGTATTTCCTTTATTAAAATGGTTTTTGCCTAAATGCTTAAAAGCCAATTCGGTACACTCCCTGCCTCGAGAAGTTCTCATCAGATACCCTTCTTGAATTAAGAATGGTTCATATACCTCTTCAATCGTTCCTTCATCTTCTCCGACTGCAGTTGCAATAGTTTTCAATCCTACAGGACCACCTTTAAATTTTTCAATTATCGTACTCAGAATCTTATTATCCATTTCATCCAGTCCATGTTCATCAACATTTAATGCATTCAATGCAAACTGGGAAATTGCTTTATCAATGGAGCCATTACCTTTGATTTGTGCGAAATCACGAGTTCTACGAAGTAATGCATTTGCAATTCTAGGAGTTCCTCTACTTCGTCTAGCGATTTCAAAAGCACCTTCTTCTGAAATTGGTACCTTTAAAATAATAGCAGAACGCATGACGATATCTGTTAATAGTTTGGAATCATAATATTGAAGTCTAGAATTAATTCCAAATCGAGCACGCAAGGGAGCAGTTAAGAGCCCTGAACGTGTTGTTGCCCCAACTAATGTAAAAGGATTTAAGGATATTTGTACAGAACGTGCATTTGGTCCTGTTTCCAACATGATATCAATTTTAAAATCCTCCATTGCGGAATATAAATATTCTTCCACCAGAGGGCTTAAACGGTGTATCTCATCAATAAACAATATATCACCTTCATCAAGGTTGGTCAAGAGTCCCGCTAAATCTCCAGGTTTATCCAAAACCGGCCCGGAAGTAATCTTTATCCCTACTCCCATTTCATTGGCGATGATATGAGAAAGTGTTGTTTTTCCTAATCCGGGAGGCCCATGCAATAGAACATGGTCAAGTGCTTCACCTCTTAATTTAGCTGCTTTAACAAAAATAGAAAGGTTCTCCAATATCTTAGCCTGACCAGTAAAGTCTTCAAAACTTTGCGGTCGAAGAACGCGCTCCAAATCTTTGTCTGTAGGAGTTAATCGTTCTGGGTTAGGGTCAAGATTTTCATTCATATTGTGAGACTCTATTTTTTATTAAACATTATCTTTCATACTTCTTAAAGAAGCTACCAATTTTCATCTGAATTACACCAAAAAAAGCTTCCTTAAAAATTTTAGTGCTCATTTTGGAAGTTCCTAAAGTTCTGTCGGTAAATATAATTGGAATTTCAACCACATTGAATCCATATTGGATCGCTGTAAATTTCATTTCAATTTGAAATGCATAACCTACAAACTTGATTTGATCAAGTGGAATGGTTTCCAAAACAGTCCTTCGAAAACAAACAAATCCGGCAGTAGCGTCTTGAATATTAATCCTGGTAATTAACCTGACATAAGCAGAGGCGAAATAAGACATTAAAACTCTGTTCATAGGCCAATTAACAACATTCACTCCTTTGATATACCGAGAACCGATACACATATCAGCACCACCATTTTTACAAGTATCACGTAGTCTGATTAGGTCATCGGGGTTATGGCTGAAGTCCGCATCCATTTCAAATACATATTCATAATCATGCTTTAAAGCCCATTTGAACCCGTGAATATAGGCCGTACCTAAACCTAACTTTCCTTTTCTTTCTTCGATAAATAATTTGCCTGAAAACTCTTCCTGTTGTAGGCTTTTAACAATACTTGCAGTTCCATCAGGAGAACCATCATCAACAATAAGGATATGAAACTCTACATCTAAGGAAAAGACTTTACGAATAATGCGTTCAATGTTTTCCTTTTCGTTGTATGTTGGAATAATAACTAAACTATCTGCCACGTTTGATTTTTGAAATGGTAAAGTTAATCAAAAAGCCGAATAGTATTACCATTCGGCTTTTATTCTAATTGACTCCGTGCATCAATTTTTTAATATATGGAGAGAGGACAATCAATATTGCACCTGCAATCAAGGAATAAAGTCCTAATTGTTTGTATCCATCCGTATAGGTGATAAGTTTATCCATTAAAGAATCTCCTTCCCTTGCCTCTGCCATGTTAGCTCCTATTAATCCAGCTACATATTGACCATAGGCACTTGCTAAGAACCACATACCCATCATAATTCCCTGTAATTTAGCCGGCGATAATTTTGTCATAATAGATAATCCAATTGGTGACAGACATAATTCCCCTATTGTGATTACCAATAGAGCAAGAGTAAAGACATCCAAAGAGGTCATCCCATCAACAGCAAAAAATCGTGTTGCATACAAGACATAAAAACCTAATCCTAAGAATAGAAAACCTAATCCAAATTTTATAACTGTATTGGGTTCAACTTTACGTTTTGCTAACCATAGCCATAACAAACCAAACAAAGGAGCTAAAACAATAATAAAAAATGCCCCACCTGAGTTATTTACCCCATTGGGATCTAAGGTAAATGTGCCTCCTAAAACAGTATCATTAAGGTTTTTCGCAGCGAAAATACTTAATGAACCTCCACTTTGTTCATAAATACCCCAGAACACAATGGAAAATAGTATAAAGATTAGTGCAGCAATCAATTTATTGCGTTCAATTTTTCCAACCTTTGACATTTCATAGAATAAGTAAATCAAAGTTAAAGGTCCAATTATGTACATAAAATAATCAGTATACTCAGTTTTGGAAACCATGACTTGAACTACCGGGATTAACAATAGCGTACCAATATAGACGGCATATTCCATCCATTTGGGTAATGGATTGGTTTTTACCAGTGCATCTGGGTGTCCTGGCTGTAAACCGATAGGTCCTAATTCATGTTTGGTAAATTGAAAGTTGATCAAACTTATTATCATACCTACAGCGGCCAATCCGAAAGCAACATTCCATCGATGAGCTTCATCAATTACAGAACTTAACATATACCCTTTGCCAATGGCAACGCAAATATAACCGCCCAAAAAAGCACCAAGGTTAATTCCTGCATAGAATAATGAAAATCCGGCATCGCGACGATTGTCGCCGTCTTTGTACAACTCTCCAACCATAGTGGATATGTTTGGCTTAAAAAATCCTGTACCGATGATAATAAATGCCAATCCAAAAAAGAAAAAGTTATGCGTATCGATTGACAACAAAATGGAGCCTACGATCATCAAGAGACCTCCAAAAAATAAAGATTTTCTAAATCCTAGGATTTTATCTGCAAAAAGGCCACCAATAAATGTAAAAGCATAAACAAACGCTTGTGTAGCACCATATTGTAAATTTGCCTCCTTTTCACCAAAATTAAGCTGGGTAATCATAAAGAACACAAGCATTCCTCGCATTCCGTAAAAACAGAATCGCTCCCACATCTCAGAAAAAAATAACCTCCAGATTTGCTTCGGATACTTCCCTTTAAAATTTTGAATTTCTTCAAGAGAATTCTGTGTTTGTGTAGCCATTTTATGATTGTAAATTTAATTTATTTAACACCATGCATTAATTTCTTTACTATTGGGTGAAGTGACATTACGATGATCCCGGCAACAATTGGTACAATAGTAAAAATCAAAAAGAACGTACTTAGGGAATATTGCTTGGTAATAATATCAATTTGACCACCAATAATCGCTGCCAATTTATTCCCAATTGCAAGTGCCAAATACCACATTCCAAACATAAAACCTATCATTCTTGCAGGAGCAAGTTTAGAGACATAGGATAACCCAACTGGAGATAAGCAAAGTTCACCTAAAGTATGGAACATATACGCTAAAATCAACCATACCATGGATACTTTGACACCATCCTGTATTCCATTTGCTCCAAATGCTAGCAAGCCAAATCCAATTGCCATAACAATAAGTCCCATACCGTATTTCACTGTTGCAGGGGGATTGAATTTAGAGTCCCAAATTTTAGAAACAAAATTGGCAAATGTTATAATGAAAAAGGAATTCATAATGGAGAACCATGAAACAGCAATTTCAGATGATTCTGCAGTAAACTCTCTGTAAAGCATCCATATCGCTACTGCCCATACTCCTGCAAAACAAATGAATTGGACTATATTCGATATAGGTGCCTTTCCATACGTTTTTTTCGTTAACATAATAACCACATAAGTTACCAGCATCAGAGGAACTACAGTCAACAAAGTATTGACAACATTAAATATGGTTAATGAATTCCCTGATAAAGTTCTATCAACACTATCGCGTGCAAAAATTACTAAGGATGAAGCTCCCTGTTCAAAGGACATCCAAAAGAATATGACAAAGAAGGCAAAAATAATTACAGCGATTAATCTATCTCTAACAACTTTTGTATATCGGGTTAAACGGGAGATTACAACAAACAGAAATATAATTAAGGCAGCAATAATTGCCACATTCTGTCCAGCCATGGTACCAATCTGTAGGCTTGATAAAATGTCAATGCCAGCAATTTTAGATAGAGGATCATTAAATGCATATCCTAATCCTAGAATTGTCATAATAACGATCAAGAAAGTATCTAATTTCGTGAATGGGTTTGGTTTGTCGTCCGGGTTGCTAACATCTAGAGCCGTTTCTTTTTGAATTTTCTGATCAGCAGTGGGAGGATCACCAACTTTTCCAAATATGGGTTTTGCATACCAAAATTGTAATGTTCCTAAAAACATGAAGATTCCTGCAAGACCAAAGCCCCAATGCCAGCCTACTTTTTCACCTAAATAGCCACATAACATCATACCGAAAAATGCACCTGAATTAACACCCATATAAAAGATGGTATAGGCAGCATCTTTTTTCTGAGGGAATTTTTTATACATCTCTGATAAAATTGAGGTCATGTTAGGCTTAAAGAAACCTGTTCCTAAAACCAAAGCCCCTAACCCCAAATAAAGAAATAATGGTGTATCAAATGCCATGAACAAGTGACCTAAAGTCATTATTGCCGCACCCACAACGACTGCATACCGATAACCGAGGTATTTGTCAGCAAGGATACCACCAAAGATTGGAGAAATATACAATAACATGGCATAGGTCCCATATAATGCTCCTGCTTGGACAGGATCCCAGCCCCAGCCTGAAAATGGACTTCCAGAAATTATGGCACTCGTTAAAAAATTAATTAATAAAACCCGCATTCCATAAAACGAAAAGCGTTCCCACATTTCTGTAAAAAATAAGACGAATAGACCTGAAGGATGTCCTAAGACCAAACTCCCATCGATCCCTTGTTTTTCTAGTGCTTCAGAGAATGAAGCATCTGATTGTTGACTCATATAAATTTCTGTAATCTAATTTCTGCTGCTGTAAAATTAAAAAAAGCCGAATAGTTTAACAATTCGGCTTTTATATAATTTCATTTATGTATTAGTTTAATTAATACCATGCATCATTTTCTTCAATTTACCGTTGAAAATCAACAATAATAGTGCAACGAAGATTGGAAGTGCTGCAATAATTAAGAAAAACGTTGTCATAGAATATTTTTGAGTGATTTCATCGATAAATGATCCTGTCATACCAGCAATAAAGTTTGCAATGGCAGATGCCGTAAACCATAAACCAAATAATAATCCTGCAAATTTCTTAGGAGAAAGCTTACTTACATAAGATAATCCTACAGGTGATACGCATAATTCACCCGTTGTATGGAAGAAATAGGCTAAGATTAACCATATCATACTCACGGAAGCAGTTTGCGCTCCTGAAGGTATGGACATGGAGCCATAAGCCAAAGCAATAAACCCAACGGCAACTAAGATTAAGCCAAAGGCAAACTTAACAGGTCCGGAAGGATTCCAAACTTTTTCCCATAATTTAGAAAATGATGATGCTAGTGTAATAATAAAAAACGAGTTTAAGATTTGAAACCAAGATACAGTTACTTCAGTTGTTTCTACAGAAAACTCTCTGTTAACTTTCCAAATACCTAAAGCCCAGATTATCCCAAATGATATTGCAGTAAAGATTACCGTCAATGGGTATTTGCTGAATATTTTTTGTGATAATTTAAAAAGAACCCAAGTAACGATTAGAATTGGAAAAATTGTTAATGCGGCATCCACCCATTTAAAAATCTCTCCAGCATTGCCTTCCAATACCCGTTGAGTATAATTTTTAGCAAAAATGGTCATAGAACCACCAGCTTGTTCAAATGCAAAGAAAAAGAATATACTGGCAATCATTAATACTGCAACAACGATTAAACGATCCCTAACAATATTCTTTGGCGTATGATCTTCTTCCTGTATATTGTGAACATGTTCTTCAGGCGCATGAACAGTTCCCGGTTTTTCACCAATGACACCAAATATTTTTTGTGCAAAATAGAATTGTACCATTCCAAAGAACATAAATACTCCAGCTAGTCCAAAGCCATAATGCCAACCAATTTTTTCACCGATATATCCACACAATAACATTCCTAAAAACGCCCCAGAGTTGATACCCATATAAAATATAGTATAACCAGCATCTTTTTTAACCGATGTATCAGGATATAATTGCCCCACCATCGAAGAAATATTTGGTTTGAACATACCATTACCCAATATCATTAATACTAATCCGATATAGAAAAATGTTTGAGAAGAGCCTTCAAGGGCCATTGATGCGTGTCCTAAAGTCATAATGAGTGCACCCCATAATATGGCTTTTCGATATCCAGTAAATTTATCGGCAATCATTCCTCCAATTAAAGGAGTCAGATAGACTAGTCCGGTGTACCAGGCATAAAGTTCCATTGCTTCACCATTGGTCCAACCCCATCCACCTTTTGCTATTTCTGTAATTAAGAATACAGTTAATAAGGCACGCATTCCATAATAACTGAAACGCTCCCACATCTCAGTGAAAAATAGGACAAATAGACTTGCTGGATGCCCCATCACCATCTTATCGTCAACCCCTTGTTTGGCAAGGTGCTGGACCAAGTCTTGGTCTTTTTCTTGATTCATCGGTTATTATTATTTATGTTAATAAAGAATTTAATACAGAACAATATTTTTTCCAGATAGCAAATTAACAAATTTTTATTTACAATTAATACCATAACAATTTAGCAACCTAGATTTAACATTTTTATCTTATGATAGGTTTTTTAACGAAAAGTTTAATCAAAATTGAAAGGTTTATAATATTTTTAGGCTATCAAATTCTAAATAAATCTTCAATCTTTTTGAAGAATTAAAAACAAAACACCTTTATTAAAATTAAATAGCTAAAATATCCTTCATAAATCAATTAATATTGAATTAGCCCCATTATTATTTCAATACTGAATATTTGTTATTCAAATCAATAATTATAAAATCAAATTAAAATATCATTAATTGTGTAAGCAATTTTTTACGTATAATTTTTTAAGAACTTACACTAATTTATCTCGAATAAATAGATGTGGGCCAAAAATATTGGCAAAAAATCAAAAAGCCGTATCAAAATTTCAAATTATTGATACGGCTTTTGTTAGTTTTCTTATTAAAAAGGTTATTTATATCTCTCTAATAAGGCTTTTGTTAATTTAATACCTTCATCTTCAGAAATTTTATCACCCTCAAACTCAATTCCTATATAGCCTTTATAGCCTGCAGATTTAACAATTTCCATCATTTTTGAATAATCAATTCCAGTATCATTACCGTTAGCATCAAAAGCATGTGATTTTGCGCTCACACCTTTAGCATACGGCATTAAATCTTTCACGCCTTGATATCTATCATATTCATAGAAATTTCCAAAATCTGGCAAACTACCTGCGTTTTTCTTACCTACCGTTTTTAATACATCGGCTAACCAATCTCCATGAGAAGAAATACCGCCATGGTTTTCAACGACCACAGAAATTTTACCTTTTTTGCCATAATCAGCCAAAGTTGATAAACTTTTAACGACTTGCTCCTTCACCTCTTCTTTAGTTCCCTCACCTGCTGCATTAACACGAATTGCGTGACAACCCAAGAAATTTGCAGCATCAATCCATTTATAATGATTCTCAACCGCTTGTTTGCGTTTTGCCTCATCTCTATCTCCCAGGCTTCCTTCTCCGTCAACCATGATTAAGACATTCTTTACACCATTGTCTTTTGCACGATTGTTCAAATCCTTTAAGTAGGTCATATCTTTTGCTTTATCCTTAAAGAATTGATTGACATACTCAACACCATATATTCCAAAATTCTTTGCTGTATATTCTGGGAAATCAATGTTTTTTAAATCGCCTTTGAATAATTTCTTATGCAATGACCATTCCGCTAACGAAATCTGAAACCAGTCTTTTTTAGCAGCAAATACATCTAACGAAGGCGCTAGTGTTACTCCTGCAGTTACTAGACCTAAGTTTCTTAAAAACTCTCTTCTTGAACTCATGATTGTTGTTATAAATTATGTTATTAGATATTAGCCCATCCTGACGTTAATACATCTACAAGATGCATGGTCTTAATGGGTAGTTGATTTTTCTCAATATATGCCTGTAATTGTAAAAGACAGGATGAATCAGTTGAAATAATATAATCTGCCTTTACATTCATAGCATTTTGTACTTTTTGCTCTGCCATTGCAGTTGATATACCTTCAAACTTCACGGAAAATGTTCCTCCAAAACCACAGCAGGTTTCTTGATCTCGCATTTCAACAATTTCCAATCCACCAACATGACTTAATAATCGCCTAGGCTCTTCTTTTATCTTACATTCACGAAGCGCTGAACAGGAATCATGGTATACTGCAGTTCCCACCAATTCCGCACCAAAATATTCTTTTTGTAAAACATTAACAAGGAAATCACTGATTTCAAATATATTACGTTGGATAGAACGACACTTATTGTGTTCGATTGAATTCGTAAATAAATCATCATAACCGCCTCTAACCATGCCGACACAGGAGGCAGATGGACTTACAATTGGATGGATATCATTGAAATCATTAAGGAATTTTTGACCTATAGTTTTTGCATCGTCCCAAAAGCCCGCGTTGTATGCTGGCTGTCCGCAACAAGTTTGATCCGTATTATAAATAACATCACACCCAGCTTTCTCTAAAAGCTTTACCGTATTAAAGGCAGTTTCTGGATACAGTTGATCTATAAAACAAGGTATAAATAACTCTACTTTATGCATTAATTGCTTTGAATAATCTGTAATTTATTAAATTTTAAAACACGAAACAACAACAAAAATCCGATTATAAAATATACAGCCAGGAATAATGCTGAATAGCGTATGTTTTGAGTCATCTGTTCAATTAAACCGAAACTAAAAAGCCCGATTACAATTGCTATTTTTTCTGAAACATCGTAAAAACTAAAAAATGATGTGGTATCCTCAATATTTTCAGGAATAAGTTTTGAGTAGGTTGATCGTGATAAAGATTGTATCCCTCCCATTAAAAGCCCCACCATAAAGGCCATTCCATAGAAGTGATATTTATTTTCCATAAAATAGGATGCACAACAGATCAAAATCCAAAAAAACACCACGACAATTAGAACTTTGATACTACCAAATTTCTTAGCTGCTGATGACATAATAAATGCACCGCCAATTGCGACAATCTGTATAAGAAGGATAGAACTAATTAAAATATTTGTTCCTAAATTCAGTTCTTTTTCACCAAATGCAGCAGCGACAATCAACAAGGTTTGGATTCCCATTGAATAAAAGAAATAGGCTGGTAAGAACCTTTTAATGGCTTCAATCTTATTTATCTGACCGAGAACAGTTTTGAACTCTTGTTTTACTTTAATAAAGAAAGGAAGTTTCTCCGCTCCTACAGTTGGTCTATTTCTCGGCAAGAATCTAAATGGGATCTGCGCAAACAATAACCACCACAATCCAACAAATAGAAACGAAAGGCGAGCTGGTAAGGATGCATCTGTAATTCCAAACCATTCGGGTTTGAAAATAAATACAAAACAAATCAATTGTAAGGTAACACATCCAATATATCCATATGCAAATCCCTGTGCACTAACCCTATCCTGTTGATCAGGTGTAGCTATGACTGGTAAATAAGAATTGTTGAACGCTACTCCTCCAATATAGCCCATAGCTGCTAATGCATAACAGAATATCCCCCACTCTAATGTGTTTATTTTAAAGAAAAACATCCCCATACAGGCGATTGCACCAACATAGGTGAAGAATTTCATAAAAAACTTTCGTTTTCCGGCAGCGTCAGAATAAGCCGAAATGAAAGGCAAACCGATTGCCATCAATAAATAAGCAATGGATAATGCGAAATTCGATAATGCTGTGTTGATAATCTCAAAGCCAAAAAATGATACCGTATGATTGGTATCAGGATTTTTTGTAATTGCAGTATAATAAACAGGGAAAACCGTAGAATTAATAACCAAATTATAGGCTGAATTGGCCCAATCATACATGGACCAAGATCTTATTAGCCTTTTATCGTTCTTTTGGAATATTTTCATAAGAATTACTTATGCGAATATACTATTTGATTTTAGAACTGATTTAATAATTTTCGTAGATGTGTGACACAATCCTAACCATCTCCTTTCTAACTGGACCGGAGCTTCCCATAAAATTGTTGTTTAAGAAAGAAAATGCATATCGCTTCCCTTTTTTAGTAATTATATAACCACTTTGACAGTGAACGGAATTGATAGTACCAGTTTTTGCCCATACAAACGCTTTTCCGCCAGGAGTTGGATAAACGTTTTTTAATGTCCCTTCTAATCCTCCAGCAGGAAATAAATAGAGTTTAGCTTGTTCATCCCGAACAACATTATTTATCTGAATTAAAACTTCCACCATACTTCTTGGCGTAATCTTATTATAACTAGAAAGACCACTGCCATCCCTTAATTCAATCGAATCTGAAAGTTTACTATAAAAATTATCTTTCATGTATTGACGTAAATCTTCAGTTCTAAAATTATTGTACTTCAAAAAGGATGCAACCATATTTAACTGTTCTGCCAAGAAATTATCACTTGGTAGCATCATCTCGCGCTCAACAGCTCTTTTTTCAACAGAATTAACAATTTTAAAGTCTGTTGGAAGCTTTTTTTGTACTAGGCCAACATCCTTTTTCAAAGTATCCTGCAATAAAAGAACTAATAAACTATCACTTGGTCGAAAAGGCTTTTCATTGACATAATTAGCAGGCAATGGAAGTTCATTAATTTCATAGGTATTATTTTCTAATGCCCTGTGAATTCTATATCTGGTAGTAGTATCTGACAATTGTTTCAAATCTCTTTCAAAATAGCTTGGAATGGCTTTAAGTTTTCCATTCACTTCTCGGAATTGAACAACATTACCATAAATTGGAAAAGGAAACAATTCTGGTTGATAATAAAATTCATAATCTTCAATTGACCAGCCATTTCTATAGGTTGGCTCTTGAGTAGGACTACTTGAATAAAACAACTTCTTACCGCTGTTTTTCAAAAAGTTATAAACTTTACCGTTATCTAACCTTGGATGTAAAAATGAAGGATCACCGGTACCCCAAAATATCAATGAATCTCCCCTTTCAACATAAGCCAATCCAGGAATAGAATCTCCGATTAACTTTAAAGAAGCAAACAAGGTGAAAACTTTAGTATTTGATGCGGGCGTGAAATGTCTATTTTCATTACGTCCATATACAAATTGTTGCTGGTCAACATCATATAGGCTAAATCCGTAATAATGTTTATTTAGGATTTCAGATTTATCAAATTGATCATTTAAGTTAAGTAGATTTTGGGCTTTGGATTGTAAACAAACCAATATCCCAAATAGAATTAAGAAGCTTCTCATAACGTAAACATAGTAATTGTTTAGAATTTAATAAAGATTGAAACAAACATTTTATATAGAAGAAAGAATTATATGTAATATTTTAAATTTCATAAAAGGAATGCATCTGCTTTCTATAAAAAAATGGGCTAATCAAATTGATTAGCCCATTCATTATGAATTGAATTTACTTATTAATTCTGTTTTAATGCACCATTACTTCTATCAATTTCAACTTGAGGTAAAGGCCAGTAATCACTTTTTGCAGAATAAGATAAACCTTTATATGCCGAAAGATGAGTACCTTCAAATGCAGAATAACTTTCTAACACTGATTTTGCGACTCCCCAACGAACTAAGTCGAAGAATCTATGTCCTTCCATAGCGAGTTCTAAACGACGCTCAGTTCTTACAGCATTTCTAGCAGCATCTTGACTTGCAAAGGAAGCATAAGGTTTTACGTTATATGCAGCAGCATTTACCCCGCCTGCCGTTTTCTTAGGTTCAAGTTTAGCCGCACGATTACGGATATCATTAACCAGCTTCAAGGCTCCTGCTAGGTTTCCAGCTTCTACCTCACATTCAGCAGCCATTAACCAAACATCAGCCAAACGGATTATGTTAACGTCTAATCCGGTTAAGTAATTTTCACCTGGTGCTGCATTGGTAGAGAACTGTGATTGCGGAATCATGGTTTTAATACCTACGAATGGTCCTGCATATTTTGCATCACGGATCCATGCATTTCCTGGCATAATACCATAATCAAGGTAAGAAACACCACGACGGCCCACAGTATAGTCTAATCTTGGATCAAACTTTAATTTTACGTCCAAAACATAAGAAGCCGTTGGATTCTTTAGATCAGAAAGGTATGGATTTGCTCGGTATGCTGAAGGTGCCAATGGTAAACCATTTGCATCTACTTGAAATGCATTAACTAAATCAACTGTTGGTTGATAAAAACCACAACATCCTACTGGAGATGTACCATATAAACCTGACAACATATCACCAACATTGGAGTTGTCAGCCGCACCATTTGAGTTGATCGCATGCTTTGACACCATAACTGCTTCAGGTCCATTTTCTTTAGTTACATCAAAATTATTCCAATATGGCATCGATACGATATCTTTTCCGGCCATCACTTCTTTAAATAAAGTTAAGGCTTGCGCATATTTCTTTTGATATAAATAAAGTTTTCCTAAATAAGCCTTTGCAGCATTTTTATCCATTCTACCAAATTCACTGTTAATTTTAGTAGCTGGTAGATTTGTAATTGCAAATTTTAAATCTTCCTCAATTACAGGCAAAATATCTTTGTCATTCGGAACATTTTGCGCTTCTGCCGTCGTGGTAGCTTCAGTAATTATTGGAATATTTCTAAAAATTCGCCACATGAAAAAGTTGTAGTGGGCACGAAGCATTCTAGCCTCACCTTGTATTTCCTTTGCCCTTTCAGCCGATATCTCTTTAGGACCGGCTTGATCATTTGCCAACAATTTTAATGTATTGTTACAACGTAGCACCCCCTCAAAATACACCTGCCACATCGTACTTAAATTATCATTTGTACTGATTGCGGTGAAATTTTCAATCATATTCATATTGGTTTGATCTGTAAGTTCAGATCCTTTATGAGCATTATCAGAAGCCATTTCACCAAAAATCCATTGACTTGGTGCAGCAGCGTAGTTTCCCCATGTTCCACTTACATTTCCATTTAAGATACTATATGCACCAATAAGGGCTCCTTCAACCCCATCTTTGTTGCCTACCTGAGGCTCAGATAACTGGCCTTGCGGCAATTTCTGCAAAAACTCTTTCCCACAGGAACTAATCAATAGCATCCCTGCGCCTAAAAGAATCATTATTTTATTTCGTTTCATGATTGTTCAAATTAAATTTCTCAACTATTAAAATCCTAAATTTAGCCCAAATGTATACTGACGCGCTTGCGGATAAACCCCAAAATCAACGCCCAATGCTGGATAATCAGAAGGTGTTGCTGATACCTCTGGATCCAATCCTTCGTATTTGGTGATCGTAAACAGGTTGGTTACCCCCATATAAAGTCTCAATTTTGTGAAGGTTGTATTCTCTCCAAATAATTTCTTCGCTGGGATATTATAACCTAGTTGGAAATTTTTCAGTTTTAAGAAACTACCATCTTGGACGTAATAACTTGAAGTTGCATACTCCATTGCACTTATATCACCATTTGGATTTGGTAAGGACGGTATATTACTTCCTGTATTTGTTGGACTCCACTCATCTAATATTCTTACACTTTTCTGACCTCTAAATACCCCGAAATCTGTAAAGTATCGAGTTGCCTCATATAAGTCATTACCCTGAGAACCATAGAAGTATAATAGCAAATCAAAATCTTTATAGGTTGCGTTGATATTAAAGGAGTAAACAAAATCCGGATGTGGATTACCAATGATTGTTCTATCTCCTGGATCAATTTCACCATTTCCATTAATGTCTGCATATTTTAAACCTCCTGGTCTTGCAAACTCATATGATGGTGAGCTCTGCACATCAGCATCGCTCTGGTAGATACCAACTACTTGATATCCATAGAATGAACCAAATGGTTGACCTTTCTGTAAAATTGAAGTTTCCATAGATCTAAATGCACCGTAATTCACCTGTGAAACAGTTGGCGCTAATTCTTCAACCTTGTTAACATATCGTGAGAAATTAGCTGATAGATCTAAAGTAAATGGTTTTTCTTGTCTGTGACCATAATGATATCCCAATGAGAATTCTATACCTTTGTTGCTCATATCCCCAATATTTTGATAAGGGGATGCTGCCCTACCTGCTGCCGCTGCTGGAAGGGGCACCAAAAACAACATATCTGTAGTTTTCTTATCAAACCAATCAATGGAACCATCTAAATCCCCATTTAATACTGTGAAATCTAAACCGAAATTCAAGGATTTAACCTGCTCCCATTTAATATCAGGATTGGCGTATGAGTTTTGCCAAATACCATTAACCACACCATTATTAATTGGATAAGATGACTGGGTTAATGATGCTAAATAGCGATTCAAATATTGGAATCCTGGGATACGTTGATTACCTGTCACCCCATAACCTGCGCGAAGTTTTAAGTCGGTTAACCATTCTGCTCCTTGTGCAAATTCCTCTTGTGAAATACGCCAAGCAGCACTTACCCCTGGAAATACCCCATATAAATTATTGGAACCAAAATTAGAGGAACCGTCCCTACGTGCAATTAAACTCAATAGATATCTGTCTTTGTATGCATAATCTGCTTTACCCATTAAAGAGAACATACTGCCGATTGATCCGGAGCCGTTATTATTAAAGTTTGAACTACCTGCATTTAGATATAGGTAATCTAAACTATTCATAATAAAGTAACCATTTCTACTACCGTCAATACCACGATTTCTATTCTTTATCGCCTCGGTACCCACCATAACATTCAAACTATGGTCATCACCTAATTCAGGCTTATAATTCAAGGTATTCGTCCAAGTCCATTCCGTAGTATATCCATGGTACTCACTCATACCATTGTTAAAGCTTCCTTCAGAGAATTCAGGATTTGGGTAATTATAACTTACACCGTTATAATTCTCATAGCGCAAACCAAAATTCGTTCTTAGCGTTAATCCAGGGATTATATCATATTCAGCAAATGCATTCCCAAAGAAGAAATTTGATCTATTCATGTTGTCTTTTGCGCGGTAAGCCATAGCCACTGGATTCTGACCATTACCTAAATCCTTACCAAAGGATCCTGCAAAATTCCCCCCTTCATCATATACTGGAATAATGTTTTGAATACGGTATGCAAATCCAAGTACAGATCCTTCACCTTGATAACCACCTGCCGTATTAGGATTTACTCCCATACCATAACCTTCAGTATAAGCATAGGATAGGTTTTCACCAAATCTTAATTTTTTATCAAAGGCATTAAATTGCGTATTTGTTCTTGCATTATAGCGGCGGAATCCTGTATGTATTAAACTACCTTTTTGATCGAGATATCCTCCTGAAAAAGCGTATTGCGAGGTTTCATTTCCTCCATTAGCTGCTAATTGATAGGATTGAATAGGTGCAGTTTGAGACAACTCATTAAACCAATTTGTACCAGCCTTATTAGCTTTTGTAATTTGATAGAATGATGAACGATCCTTTGCAAAATAATTATACTTAGACATATCAGCATCTGCAGGTGTCACATCCCAATTCGTTTTTGAACCAGCTAACAAATAATCCTGCAACTGCAAATTAGTTCCATTAAACTTATTATCAATATCTAAAAGCTGTTGTGGCGTTAACATTTTTGGAAATGAACCTTTATTTGGAACTCCTGCTCCTGCATAGGCATCTAAGGTGATGTTGGTTCTTCCAGATTTACCTGTTTTGGTGGTCACAATCACAACACCATTGTTCGCACGCGCACCATATATAGAAGCCGCAGAAGCGTCTTTCAATACCTGCATGGATTCAATATCATTCTGATTCAACCAACTTAACTTGCCTTCAAATGGCACACCATCGATAATGTATAATGGTTCGTTGTTGTTAATTGTACTATATCCACGAATTCGGATTTGAGGAGTCGATCCAGGCGCACCATCATTTACAATCTGAACCCCGGTTGCTCTTCCCTGAAGCGCTTCAACAGCACTACCTGCAGGTTGAGATTTTAATTCGGAAACGTTTACAACTGCAACCGAACCAGTTAAATCCTTTTTACGTTGTGTTCCATAACCCGTAACGACAACTTCATCAAGATTGCTGCTATCTTCAGATAGTGAAATAGTTATTGGCTGAGTTGATGTCGTTACTGTATACCTCGACGTAGAAAATCCAACGTATGTAATTTCTAGGATGTCATTAGGTTGAGCGTCAATTTCAAAATTTCCTGAAACATCTGATGATGTACTTGAAGATTTTCCTACAATCTTTATTGTAGCTCCAGCAACTGGCTCCTGGGTGGCCTGGTTTATAATCTTACCTCTTACTGGACTTTGCATAGCATAAAGCGGATGCATAGCGATTTTATTCCAAATTGATGATTCTGATGCTGAGGTATTACTCATCGCGAGTAATCCCATCGAGATCAAAAGACCATTTTTTAGCAATCTTTTGGGAATAAAAGAACTGCTATGGAATTTCATTGATCTTCCCATAATAGAATTTGTTAGTTAGTTAAATTATTAGTTTATTTTTTAATGATTTATTTTTTTTGACATAGCAATGCCATGGATTAAAAAGGATAAATTTTAAACCCGAAGCAATCCAAATAAGGAATTGCTACATTTTAATAACTAAAATGCAATAGATTGTTATGTTGGTTTTTTAATTGGGGATAAGTAACTGTGGTTCATAAGCTGTTAGTTAGTTAAAGTTATTAGTTTATTTAGTTTTAATTTTTGTAAAAAATGATACTATTTATTGGTAATTAAATTAGGTTCAAAGTGTACAAAAAACACTTTCAATTATTAAAATCAATAGCCCCATCAATTAAAAATAGAATATATAATGAAAGGTGGAATTAACTTTATTTCAGATTTCAGTTTACAATTAAAACTAATTTATGAAATATTTTTAATAAACAAGAGTTTTATGCAACAAAATGTTTACAACAAAAAAAAAGAGGCTGCTGCCTCTTTTATAAATTATTTTTATCGAATCTCAATTAATATCCTAAGACATAATGAAGTCCACCTATTAGCTGTTTTTGGAAATTCTCTTCATGTAAGGATTCTTTTGTATGCCCCAGTCCAGTATAGAACATTTTAATTCCTTCGAACTTTTGATACCAAGCAATCGGGTGAAACTCCCCCATTTTTCCATCTTTATAAGAAGATTCATCTAAGGTCATTAAAATCTTAAGATCGGGCTTTACATTTGAAAAATCATACCACTCATCCTTGTGCTTCCAAACTTTTGGAAGATGTTTGGTTGCTAAATGTTTCCTATTAACTACATCAATTTTTGCTTCTTGAACTGCAGGATGACTAGCGAAATAAGCACCAACTAGATTATTATACCATGGCCAATCGTGCTCAGTATCAGTTGCTGCATGAACACCCATAAAACCTTTTCCTGACTTCAAAAAATTCTGAAAGGCAACTTTTTGATTTGAATCTAAAATAGTACCTGTTGTACTAAAGAATAAAACTGCATCAAAATTCTTTAATGAATCAGCCAAAAAAACATTTGCATCTTCAGTATGAAACATGCCTATATTCTCTTTTTTTAATAATTCTGAAAGAACTTTTACTCCTTCCTCTATATTATCGTGCCTAAACCCTGCCGTTTTTGTAAATACCAAAACTTTTTTGGGTTTAACTGTATTCGTAGCAAATGCAAAACATATGCTCAGACAACTAATCAAAGCTAGTATGTAAATTCTTTTCATTAGATTTATTTTGTTTGTGATTGATAGTAATCTAAACTTTCAATAATCGAATCTTCTTCGACATATTTATTATAATCGCAATCTCCGATATTCCTTAATAAAGCAAATCCCAATTTACTACCCTCATTCTTTTTATCATTCCTCATCAAATCCAAAAGCTCCGGATAAACTGCTGAATTCAATTTATAGCTTGGGTATTTACTCTTAAGAAATGAAACTATTTCGTCTAATTCAGACTTTTCTAAATTATTAAGTTTATAAGAAAGGTAGGCCTCACAAATCATTCCGACAGCAATTGCTTCGCCATGCAATAAAGGATTCACGTCATTAACCAAGGAATAACCTTCAACTGCATGACCAATTGTATGTCCAAAGTTTAGAATTTTCCGTAAACCTTTTTCTGTTGGATCTTCAAGGATAACATTATTCTTTATAACAACTGAATCGTAAACTAATCCCTCAGGTATTAATGGTAATTCTACTGACTTACAGCGGTTATATAAATCTTTATCTTTTATTAAACCGTGTTTGATAACTTCAGCAAAGCCTGATAAAACCTGTCTATCATCTAAGGTTTCTAAAAATTTACTCGAGATGAAAACTGCCTTAGGTTGTGAAAATGTTCCTATTATATTTTTAACATTATCTAAATCAATTCCTGTTTTCCCTCCAACTGAAGCATCAACTTGAGATAATAGAGTGGTAGGAACATTCAAAAAGTCAATCCCTCTTTTATAGGTTGAAGCTGCAAAACCTCCCATATCCGTTACAACTCCTCCACCTAGATTTATCATTAATGCTTTCCTATCTGCACCAAAATCTAACATAGTCTTCCAGACTCCAATACAAAAATCTATGTTCTTGTTCTCCTCACCAGGGTCAACCTCAATAATATCATAATCAACAATATCCGGAATTGCAGCTTGTATAACTGGCAAACAATGATCATTGGTATTGCGATCTACTAATATCAAAAGTTGTGAATAATCATGGTCAATTAGGAAGGATTGTAATTCATTTAAATCATTGTCGAAAACAACTTCGTATCCTAAACTATTTATCTTTTTCATATTTAATTTCTACCTAAAGATAGATTTTTTTTCTGAATGTAATCAGTTATTTAAAATTGTAGACAGATATTTTACAGGGGCTTTCTTTCTAGATTATTTTAACCTTGTTTCCATCAAACTCTACCAAATCTCCTACTTTGACTTTTAATCTTTTTCTATAATCCACTTGACCATTGTATTTTACAAGACCTTCTTCTACTACCCATTGAGCCATGGCTCCATGCTCCACCCAATTCATGACTTTCAGTAATTGGATCAATTGGATATAGTCTCCTTCTAATGTAAACGTTTGCATAAACAAAAGTAATTTTATTCGTGAGCATTTCCGATAATACCTTGTTTTTTATTCAAAAAAAAGCCTAATTTTACCCGCATCAAATTAAAGTAATATGGACATAGCTTCACCCTTAAAGCTTGACTTTAACA
>JBEBTR010000009.1:0-48402 GCA_040393725.1 Sphingobacterium endophyticum
CTCAGGGACCGATATTAGAGAACCTCGCAAATCCTTCGACAATTCGTCGGGACTTCGACAGGCTCAGTCACCGAAAGTGAAAACGGCTCAGGGCAACGGCTCAGTCACCGAAGGTGTAAAAGCCCCATGGTAACATACTATCCATAACCCCTCCCAAAAGCAAGGGACTGATAGGACCGGCTCATTTTTCAGTGGCGGAAAGGTGAAGGAAATTCCGTGGCCTATGTGCGGGGGGATTGGCCTTGGATGCTTTCAAAAAATCATTCCCTCAAAAGGAATGATTTTGCAGAACGGCATCCTCGCCAAAAAGGAATTTCCTTCACGTGCCCCGGCCCTGTGCGACAAGCCACCTTAAAATGAGCCAAGGGTTTTGGTTACTTTTGCCCCTCAAAAGTAACACCTACCTTCCTTCGTGTCTCAGTCGTGTTTCGCTCGTGAATGGTCCGCACCTTGCTAGGAAATCGTCCACAGCTCGTCCGCTTGTGAGCGGACGAGCTCCGGATAACTTTTGGACAAGCTGTGGACGAGACACGAGCAAAACACGAGCAAAACTAAACCTAAACACTACGAAAATCCAACAGATAATTCATAAATGCATGTTTAAACCTATATTTTCAGTATTATAAATAATTTTTTATTGGCAAGATAATTGCGCCTACGGAACTAAATCACAACTTATAACTATGAAATCAAAGATTAAATATTTAAGTATTGCTTTATTATCCTTTGCAACATTAGGATTTAATTCTTGCAGCAAAGATGGAAGCTCACCTATTGAGGTTGCTGAAGGTACATTTGTTGGGGAAATGACTGTTTATCCAGCAGCAGGGGGATTAAAGACTTTTGAGAAAGGTTCAGTAACCATCACCAAGGCTGGCGAAGGACAGCTAAAAGTTACTCCAGACCCTTCGACAGGAGGATCTCCTAGAGTTTTTGATGTATTCGATGAAGATGGTGCAATAGTAAATAAAGAGGATGATCCTAATGGAGTATTTATCTATTATATCGATAATCAAACAGTTGTGATTACGTCGACCAAAACTACTGCTACAGCTAAAGATAACCACTTTAGAATCCGAGGTGATCGAAAAAAATAATTGATTTTCAAGAATGATCAATAATATAAAATTGGTCATTCTTGATTTATATTATGTTTCTATTATATCGAAATAATAGATTTTGAATTGATTTATTGAAGACTTAATCAGGCAATGCCTCCTGCATAAATCGCAACCAATTTTTATAAGCTATTTTTTCAAGGTCAATATCTGTATAACCTCTTGCTTTCAAGATTGGAAAAACCTTCTGAATATCAGCTATAGTTTCAAGATCGTGTGGGCATTGCTCTTTACCGAAAGCACCATCAAGGTCACTACCTACCCCGACATGGTTACAATTTCCGGCCAATTGGCAGATGTGATCAATATTATTGGCCATGATTTCCATATTACAATTGGTATCTTTAGGAGTGGATTTTCCTCGTATCCAGTTAGGTACCATCATCCAAGCATCCAAGGCTACTCCAATCACAGCATTTCTACCCAATAATTCTTTTATCATCTCGTCACTAAATTGACGGTTATGATCAACAAATTTCCTACAATTATTATGACTGGCCCAAATAGGACCATGATATCTAATAATAGCATCCCAAAAAGCATCATCATTGAGGTGAGTAGCGTCAAGGATCATATTCAACCTTTCCATTTCTTTGAGGAGTTCAATTCCTTGATTATTGAGTTTTCCGGAAGAGTCTGTGCCGTTTGCATATCGGCCGGGTCCATAATGCGCAGGTCCGATTGCTCTCAAACCATAAGAATAAGCTTTTTCAACATAGCTAAGGTCTACTAAAGAATCTGCTCCTTCCAAACTCAGGATATATCCAATTCTGGGATCCTTGCTGTGGTTTCCGCCGATCCAATCCTTGATGTGCATATCCAGGTCATGTTTATTTTGTATCATCCTAAGCCAACCGTCCTCTTCCATGGCTTTATACCAAGCCAATTGTCCCTGCGTTTGAGCCCAAGCTTGTTGGGGGGAGTTCCATCCGGGCAAGCTGCTTCCAGGTTCTACATATCTGGCAATTTGGGTGGCAACAACCAATCCGATATTTCCCTTTTTAAGTTCATCAAATGTAACCGTAGCAAGACCTCGGTCAGGTTTATCCTTTAAACCTTTCTCCCTATTATTCAGTTCAGATATGGATACACGAAGATCTCGGTTCCATTCCAACGCATTCATACTAAGATCTAAATGAGCATCAATTAAAAAGGGTTGATTCATGTGATATTGTTAAATATTTAGCATTCTACTTCTTGCGATGACTTGCCAACTTGTAATTTTCTGATGGTCTAAAATTACTTGTGCCCGATCGTATAAGGCCACTGTTGGACATATATGCGTAGGAATTGCATATAGAACAGTTCCAATTGGATAGAAATTACTATCCACGACGTCCAGGACCATGTGTTCTTCACTTTGAAAAGCGGGCACCGCATCATCCGCATTTAGAAATTTAACTCTGGGTAATGGTGGGTCTGAGGCAACGGCTTTGTAGCCTAAGTCAACGCATATTCGGGTATCATTTATAATAGAAATTACACGGCAAAGTAATAATGCTGCTATAAGGAAAGGTTGCTCAGGGATTTTTTCTTTGTATCCCCAATCCCAAAAAACAAAGGTTCCAGGACTACAGACAACATCGGCTCTTTTGGCGTGACTACTGAAAGATGGCGAGCCGCCAATAACCAGAATTAAAGAATGATTAAATTGTGGCTGTAATAAAAGGAAAGCGTCCTTAACTATTTTATAACAGGCGTCGCTTTGTTTTTGGCGGATTAATATATCGGGGTCATGAATATGTCCATCATAACCATGTAGGCCTTCTAAAACCAAACCATCATAATTTTGAATTATTGGAACCAAATCATTAATCTGTTCTAAGGAAACACCGGTTCTTCCCATTCCCACATTCAAGTCTAGATATACACAAAGTTTTAATTCATTATCATGAGCTAATCTGCCTAATTCGTGGATCGTAAATTCATTATCAATTAAACAGGAAAAATGCGTGTTGGGATATTCCTTGATCAGTTGAATCCAGCGAGATAAATTTGGACCGACAGGCTGATAGGCCAACAAAACATCCTTTGCATTGCTTAATGCGAGCATTTCAGCTTCAGCGATTGTTGAACATTTAAATTGATCGATACCCTCTTCAATAAGCATTTTAGTGACCTCCACCATTTTATGCGTTTTAGCGTGGGGACGCAATCTGGAAGTATCACCATTCACCATCTCCTTTAAAAGGATGATATTATTTTTAATTCTATCCGGAAAGAGCAAGAGTGCCGGAGAATTTATCTCATTTGCATTTTCAACCTCAAACCAATTTTCCATTTTATTCTGCATGTAATTCAAACAAGGCTTCTATTTCAACAGGGATATTGTCAGGTAAAGAGCCAAAACCTACTGCACTGCGTGTCCCGATTCCATTTTCCTCGCCCCATACAGCAGCAAACAATTCACTACAGCCGTTAATAATAAAAGGATGTCTTTCAAAATCAGGTGTACAATTGACCATGCCTAAAACTTTGATAACCCTTTTTATTTTATTTAAGGAGCCTAAGTTGGTTTTTATAGTCGAGAGCATTGTTAATCCAACTTGTTGAGCGGCCAGTTTTCCAGCGTCAGCATCCATATCGCTACCAATTCGGCCGATGATTAGAGAAGCATCATCTTGAACTGGCCCATGTCCCGATAAGTAAAGATATTTACCATCGATAACATATGGCTTATAAACGCCTTTAGGCGCTGGTGCCGGAGGTAATGATAAACCTAATTTGTCGAACTGTTCATCTGCATTAATCTTCATTGTGTGTTTTTTTTAAATCAATTATATAAAGATGGATAAAATCATAACAGCAATCAAACCCACAATTGAAACAATTGCTTCCATGACTGACCAGGTACGGAAAGTATCTTTAACAGAAATCCCTAAATATTCTTTAAACATCCAGAATCCGGAATCGTTAACATGGGAAAACATTAAGCTTCCTGCTCCGATTGATAGAACCATTAAATTTGGGTTTACACCTGAAGACTGAACTAAAGGTAAAAGAACACTAGCCGCAGTTAATGCAGCCACCGTCGCAGAACCAATACATCCGCGAATTATGGCGGTAATTATCCAAGCAAGAATTAAAGGGTGAATAGGTAGTCCTTGTAAATTGTTGGCTAATAATAAACTGACCCCACTTTCTTCCATAACCTGTTTGAAGACACCAGATCCAGCAATAATTAGAAGGATCATTGCGATATCCTTAACAGCGTCAGAATACGTATTCATTACGCTTTTAATTGGCCTTCCCAAACTAATACCCAATGAAAAGGTAGCATAAATAATCGCTATTAACATAACTATGTTTGCGGAACCAAAGAAGGATATGATTTCATGTGCATTTACATTGGTCTTAGGAACTAAATATGGTAATACTGTAAATAAAATAATTAATATCACTGGCAATAAAGCTGTTATAAAGCTATTCCATTTACCAGGTTTGTTATAAGAATCATTTGAATTATCAACCTCATCTAGGTTAAATATTTCTGATTTACCTGCTTTAATATGTTTAAGAGTCTTACTGAATAAAGGTCCACCTAAAATTATTGCAGGTATAGCGATGATAATACCATAAATTAATGTCAGCCCCATATTGGCATTAAAAAGTACGACAAGAGCAACTGGGGAAGGATGAGGAGGGATAAAACCATGCGTTACCGAAAGGGCCGCCAACATAGGTAATCCGATATAAACCAATGGTAGTTTATACTTGTAGACGATTGAGAAAATTAATGGGACCAATAGAACAAATCCTACTCCATAAAATAGCGGAATTCCGACGATAAATCCTGTAAAAGCCATTCCCCACTGAAGGTGTTTTACACCGAATAACCGGACCATAACGGTGGAAATATTTTCTGCGGCACCACTTTCGGCGACGATTTTTCCCAACATGGCACCCAAAACAATAATCAGAGTCAGGCCACCCATAATTGAACCTATCCCCTTTTCGACCGTACCCGGAATCTTTGACATGGGAATCCCTAGGACAATAGCCGCCAGAATGGAAACAATAAGGAAGGAAATAAAGGTATTGACTTTGAAATAGGTTATAAGAAGGACAAGCAATAGCAAGCTTAGGAGCACAATTATAAATACCATATAGTTTATAATCTTGGATTAAGTTAGGAATTTCCTCTTTTTTGAGGGTTTTGGTTAATTCTTCTCCCTAATTTAAGAATTACAAATCTATTTTATGCAGGATATATGGAAATCCTTTGATGAAAGGCTAATTGAATTCTATCCAAAGGGTTTACCTTCTTTTAATAATTCCTTTTTGATTCCATCTAGAACATCAGGTAAGAATATAAATTTCTGACTATTATCCTTTTGATATCTTTCAATTGCTTTTATACTGGCATAATGGACTACGTTTATAATGGAACCACCAGAGATAACATAATTTTTAACCTGTTCAGGAATATCGATAAGTTGTTTATTAGCGTTGCAGAATTGAAGATCTTTAGGGAATGAAAGTCTCCAGATTTTGGCTCTATCATCAGCTTCGGGAACAGAATATTTCAGAATAGAATTAAACCGACGCATGAATGCATCATCTATGTTATTCTTCATGTTGGTAGCCAATATGACCATACCATTGTAATCCTCGATTCGCTGTAATAAATAGGAAACTTCTTGGTTGGCATATTTATCATGTGCATCACGGACATTTGTTCTTTTTCCAAAGAGTGAATCTGCCTCATCAAAAAATAGAATCCAGCCCTTATCTTCGGCTTTAGCAAAGATCTGTTCCAAATTTTTCTCAGTTTCTCCAATATATTTGGATAAAACCATTGAGAGATCAATCTTATAGACTTGTTTCCCGACTTCTTTTCCTAACAAGCCAACAGTAAGGGTTTTACCAGTACCCGAAGGTCCATAAAGCAGGACTTTATAGCCCTTATTAATCCGACCGGCCATCCCCCATTCTGTAATTAATTTCTCATTGTATTTCAACCAACTTTTCAATTCTTCGATTTGTCCCTTAAGTTCGTTGCTGATGATTAGATCATTCCATTCCAATAAAGTCTCTATCTGCTTTGCAGGAAAGTTTACACTGAATTTTGGTTGGGTTGCAATTCCAAATATAAAATTATCCAAATATTCTTTTGACATCTTAATTTTTGAACTCATTTCAGGATCCCCAGAAATTGGGTCCTCTAACCATAGAACCTTCTTTTTATCAAAGAAATGATCTGCCCAAAAAAGCTTTTGAATTTCCAAGCGCTTTTCATAATCATCATCTGCAAGGAGAAATACAGCAGTTTCAGCAGTAGGAATAAATCCGCGAAAATCTTTTCCCCGCACTCCTCCTATTTTTTGAAAATCACCGGAATGCTGCATTTTATAATTAATTAGGTTATCAAATAAATCTGGGATTACATGCGGTACCATGGCGATTAATATGACGGTGGCTTCATCCAGATTCAGATTATTTTTATTGACAAAATCGGAAAGATTAGCGCTCCATTTTTCAATCTCCGCTGAAGGTTTTGGAATTTCAATATCCGCAGGAAACCAAACATCGAGTCTATGCAAGATCAAACGTTCCAAATATTTATATTCTTCTGGAGCATTTCTATCAACAAAGCTGATATGAGATTCCTTTATTTCCTTTTTACTTTTCATTAAAATAGAACTTAGCTTTTTCCCATGCTGTCACTGCAATTTTGACTCCTACATGCTGGCCTTCCTGGGTTGCTTTAGAAAAATGGATTCCGGCAAATAAACAGGATTGTCCGGCTTGTTCAGCGGCAAAGGAATAAGTTGGCCAATCCAGTACAATATCCATACATGGCGTATTTCCTGATTCAATTTTTGAAGTACCCATTTTTATTACAGTTCGCCCGCCAAACACATCATTTCCGGTAAAGGATTTAAGGATAACCGCAGCGGTACGGCTTAAACAGCTATGGAATGAAATATATTCTGGAGAAGCAGGTGTTTTCAGGTATGGAGTCCAATTTTCACCATTCATCGTTTCGGTACCCTTACAAGGACCAGCCCATGCCTGTATTGTTGTGGCATTAAAGAGTGCTCGGATTGCTGTAATAGGCCGAACAGAATCGTAATAGTGTTTACATTCCCATACAGCAATGGATGCATCCAACATTGCATTGGTTAAAACAAAGAACAGTTTAATGCATTGAGAATTTCTATAATATTCTTTTTGAGCTACAAATTGGGCAATTTCGCACCAGTGTCCAGCCGTTGTAAAAGTTCCTCTAGCATCTTCCCAATAACTTGCGATGACCTTTTGTTCATCAGTAAGACCGGCATTGATATCTAATATTTCCCTAGCCTGCATTTTAAATTCAGCTTGTTCCTTAGTATATGGTGGGTTGGGTCTAAACTGCCAATTGTAGGTAAGGGCAAAAGGCTTTATCAAACCCCAGTGTGGCAATAAGAATTTTTGAGATTTTTTATTTTCGATGGATTTATATTGCGGTTGCCAATGACTCATGTCATAGATGATCTCGGCCGTATTCTTTGGTTTGTAACCTGTATAATCCGAGAGTTGAGGCATATGTAGTGTTCCCAAGGAATTGGCGGCATCAGCATGGCGCAATTCCAGGTTTAATTTAGCCATGATATTTCCAATTCCTTCAGGTTTGCAGATATCTAATGTTTTAATGGCAGGATCAAAACCCTCTTGGCACATTAAATCTATAAATATACTTTTAGATTCTGCCGGTAACTTAAGCCAAAACAGGTCCATTAATACTTGGAAAGCTGCATAAGAGAATGATTTCCGGATATTCTCTTTGGCACATTGCTGTTTAGGAATTTTAATATACTTAGCAGTTGTTGTACTTATCGCACAAGTTTCATAAACAGACCATGCATCATACATTGCCGTATGTAAGATGGCTAATGCCCTAGCAGCAAATGGACCAGACGATTTGGTCAACTTAATGGCTTCAAGACATAGCTGATTCCATTTTATAACAAGTGGTTTATCTGACATGACAATCTTAATTAATTTTCAATTTTAAAATACGGGGATAATTTCGCTAATAATATAAAACCTATCATCCATCCAATATCTGCCCCTTGCTGTTTGTATTGTCATTAATACGACAGCACAAGGGCTTTCCCTCCGTGGTCTAAACGTAATACGTTGATGCTGATTTTGCACTCTTCCAGCTTCTCTATTAAACACTCTTTCCAATGGCCAAAGATTTTCAAAACGATCTTGACCGGACCACATGACATCCTGAACATGGTCAGGAGAAAATGCTTGCCCATTAAAATCATCCCAATCGAATCCATGCCTTTCCAATACTGCTCTAAATGCGGCTTCATTACCACGATCTTCCTCAAAACGTAATTGCATAATTTTTCCAACAAATGGATAGAAATTACGACTTACCCCGATAGGTTCACCAAAAGGCAAACTTGAACTTTCTCCCATAAAATAGGTGTTTTCACCCACGACAATTGGATCTGGATAACTAGAAATAGGTTTATACCAAGTAATAGGTATTGGATCCCTTCTAGAAAAACCAGTTGGTGCAGATGGCAAAAGAACTTCACCAGCTGGACAGTCCGGTTCATCAGTATCTGGGTCAGGTACAGGAACCGGAATTGGAACTGGAACTGGTATTGGGTCAGGATCAGGATCGGGATCTGGGTCAGGTTCCGGGTCAGGATCTGGCTCTGGGTCTGGCACGGGTTCAGGTACAGGAATTGGCAATGGAGCAGGTATTGGCAAAGGAGCTGGTTTCAACAATTCCTTTAGCAATAGATATAAGAAATAAGCTATCAGGGCAATGATTATTAAAATCACAATGACCAATACTACGATAAGGACAATTTCCCAGGCTGCTATTCCTGCCCCGACTGCCACTTCAGAAGCTACTGCGGTTTCAGCAACTATTGCCGTAGCGGTTACTATCTCTACCTCCACAATAACAATTTCAATAACGATTGGAGTTACTTCAACAAGTACTGGAGCCAGTGCAGGTGCAAGTGCAGGAGCAAAAGCTGGTCCCACAAAATTTACAACGCTTCCAGATGAACCAAATGAAACAAAGTTTGAAATTGCTGACCGAAGAGACTGTCCAACACTGCTTACAAGGTTAGAAAATATATTGATCACTACACGTTGGATATTTGCTATTAAAGAAATAATCTTCGTAATTATACTTACAATATGACGTGCTATTGAAACAATCAATCTAACGAAAGCCATGATTGCATCCATTATAAATCCTACAACTGCAGTAATAATACTATTTATTAGATTGCTAATGGAGGTAATAAATTCCTGAACCGCTCTTTGAATAGCTTCATGTATTCGTTCAATAATGAGCTGAAGTCTTGCGATTAAAAGATTGAAAATTGAATTAGTTTCTAAAAAGAAGTTCATTACAATTTCCCTATTCCTATAAATAAACAGCTCTGTAGCTTCTTTAATAAATAGAGCATTTCTCAATAAGCCGATTGACCTCGATCGTCTGTTCCTTCTATTTCTTTGGTTAGGAATAACTACCCTTCCAAGCAAGCCCAGATATTGCAATCTATTTGCTTTAATTTCTTGAATCCTTCTTCGTTTAAGTGTAAGAATTTGACTGATCAATAAAGCTTCGCCCCTAGCCAATGTTGGAAATATATAATTATTCAGCAAACCATTGATTTTACGGATAATCTTATTTCCAATCGTCAAGACAATCCTTATAAATTTAGTTTGTATTCTAAAAAGAAATTGGAAAACTTGATTTAGAATAGCATTTACAGCATTATTAATCCCAGTAATAATTCGGATTATGAATGTTTGCGCCACTACAATAACTTGTTGAATTACACCAGTAATTATAGACATTGCATCTTGAACAGTATTAGAAGCTCTTGTTACTCCAGAAATAATCAGATTTCGCAAATATTCTACGCCCGTAACATCAGGAAGAGGAATTGAATTGATCAGGTTTAAAATTTGATTTTTGATTCCATTCAATAAATTCGAGATGAATGAACTAGCGGCTAGAACCAAGGAATTAATTCTAGCAAAAAATGCAGCAGTCATTGCAATTCCCTGCTGGGTAATCATGTTGGTATGTTGCCTGATTAAATTTGAATAAGTGTTTGTTAATAAAATAAGCTGCATCTGTTTTTCAAGGATTTTGCTCATGATTGCGTTAATCCTTAACAAGAAGAAATTTCTAACATTTGTTCTTATGTTTTTAAAATATTGATGCACTTGAACTAGTCTCATTGCTGCGATCTGTTCAATCATCATTTTTGATTTATCGACACTAGAATCAAATTTATTCAATTCCTGCAGGGCAATTCTTTTCAAATATCCTTCACGAGCAGTTCTAATTTTTTGGTCAAGTGCTTGGGGATTTGTTTGATTTTTTGCCATTCCTCCTATTGGAGAAGCATTTTTAGTATTGGATTCAGGAGTTTCTTGCTCTAGATTATTTCTATTTTCTGTATGATCATTGTTTTGATTAGAGCCGTTTGAATCTTCAATTGTTGCAATTGAGCTTTGATTTTGATTCTTTTCAGGAGCGTCTGTTTCTTTACCAGCATTCGATGTTTCCAGATTTGATCTGCTTTCTGCATTTTCTAGTTTAGAAGGATTTTGATTTCCATCAGTTTCAGGATTCAAACGATTATTTGTGTTTGAAATGGGATTGTTTTCCGTCTTTTGGTTGGGAGCAGCAGATTTATTTTGTTCTGTACTATTAGTTAGGACATTGGGTTCTTGTTTTACGGCACCTTGCTGGATTACATGAGTTAATTCGTGGGCTAGTAAATGTTTTCCTTGTTTACTCTCAGGATCAAATTTACCCTGATTAAAATAGATATCATTTTTGTGGGTAAATGCCTGGGCATTTATAGAATTATTCATTTGTACTGCATCAGAATGGTCATGAATTCGGACATTTGAAAAATCTGCATTAAAAGAGCGGGACATTTCCATTTGTGTTTGCGCCGGTAAGGTTTTACCCTGTCCTTTTGTGCGCATGAGGGTACTTTGAATTGAATTTACATTTACTTTAGCACCAGAAAATGATATTTTCCTTTGTATTTTCTTTTCATCCTCCTCACAGCATTTACACTTCCGTTGAACCATTGGTACAACAGGATTAATATGAGCAGCACTTTGTTTGTGCAGCACTCGGTCAGCCATAAAATCAGCTTCCTGCTCAAAGGCATCATTCGACCTACCTAAATTTAATTTAGTTTGAATGAAAAATGAATTGCCATCCCCTTTATTAAAAAAATTTGATGCCGATTGATGATCTTTTTGCAAAACAGCATCTTGCCCCTTATTGAAAAAAGGTGCGGCAGTTTTGGCATGCTGTGCCACTGGTTTAATTTCAGCAGCTTTCATTTTATTTATCTTAAGGGTTTACAGTTCCATTTTTATCTCCAATCAACTTGGATTAACTCTTTAAGCCAAGGAAGTTTAATTATATTCAATGACCAAGGCAGATAGTCCAATAACATATCAATAGGCCCTTTTTCGACTAGGATTTTTATCTTATCATCCAGCCTATCTATCTTTCCACGTCTAATAAGAAAACCTTCACGTAGTCCATCTATGGAGGTGTTTTTCAAAATATCCCAGTTAGCAATTACAGCCTCCAACATCGTGTCAGCCTCAGCCCTATCCCCTCCTGACAACATAATGTCAGTAGAGATAGCGGCTTTAATAGGATATCCACATATTAATTTTGGTACTACTAGTTCAAATTCTTTAGGATTTAATTTTCCAGTAAGCAGGTAGTATAGGACATATATCGCTTTTTCTCTTGATATCAGATTTATAAAGGTTTGATCATGGATTAAATCCAGTTTCTTAAATAGTGAATGTAAAAAAGGATGTATTAAAATAATCCCTACATAATCTACAAACAGAGAATCAGTAAACGTATTCTCCCTAAAGTCAGCAGTTGAGTATTCGGGCTCAATTATTTCATTAGAAGAACTTTCTTGCAGATTGAATCTTATATTATCGAATGGATTATAGGATTCCTTTCTTATATTTTCATGTCTAATTACAATACAAGTTTGAAACATTTCTTTCCAAAATATTTCGAAACCTCTTTTGAATTCTACCGAATTCAACTTAAATAATTGATTATTATAGTTATATTCTTTCTCTATCAAGGAGATTTCTTCAATAAAATCAGGAGCTAAGATTTTTGTCAGTTTTGATAAAAACTGTATTTCATGCTGTCGAATCAATCTTAATAATGAATTAGGATTAGTTTTAATTTCTTCAATAAAAACTTCCAATAAGTTCGTATCCGTTGCTAAAGCTTCTAATACATGATTATACCAGTCTGTATTTAATGTGCTTACATACCAATCAAAAAAACCATTTTTCACATAAAACATCCATTGCTCAAAATCTTTAATGCTTATCGATTTCCTGGTAATATTTTTATTTACAAATTCATTATTGTTTACTTGAGATTGAATCTGATTTTTAATATTCAATATCAGATTTTCGTTCTGATTTATTCTATCTAAATCTTTTAGTTCAATGGTCCCTAAGTTGATGCTTAAGGAGTCTATTAAGATTGCCTCATCAATAGGTTGGAATTGATCAAACACCTCTTCCATCAAGGGGATAAGAAAACGCCAATAATGTTCACTTAGATTTTGCTGAATGCTAAAACTATCCATCCCTGGATTTAATTGGATGTCAATAAGTTGTTTTCTTATAAGGTGTTTCATTTTATTTATTAATTCCCAAAAGGAGATTTTTTATTTCCAATACATCCATGGAAGGTTGATATTTTTTTAATTCAGTTCCATCCCAATGGTTATAAATTGCGGCCACATCAATTTTGGATTTCCTTAATTTTTCAAATACAGGATTTAACATGGATAGATCCGATTTATTTTTCTTTTTAAAATTGAGATGATCCAATGCAAAGCATATGATGGATTCAATTATTCGTTTTCGTTGCGGTTGATTTAATACAGCAACATTTTTGGATGAAGTTTTTTTATTTTCTATCACTTTATTAACCAAAGTTTCCAATTCGGTAAATACGGCATTAGAATCTCTCAAATATTTTTGGACACTTAGAACAGTTCCATTTTTATTAAATTTTTCAGCAATTAAATCAACGGTATTCCGGTAGGAAAGAATTCTTTTCTCAATCAACAAATTATATTCTTTAGGATTATTTCGCTTTTTTACTACAGGGGACGGAACTAATTCTTTAGAGATCTCTTCATTTTTTACGATCGTTTTATTTTCTTCCTTCCTTTTTAAGATAAAATCATTCTCATTCTGATCATTATTACAGTTGATAAAATAGTATTCTAATGGATCGGATATATTCCAACAGAAAGTTTCATTTACCTGGTCAACAAAATCGATGTTTTTAACTTGAGAAATTTCCTGACCTCTTCTAACACAAGGATTTTCAATAATAATCTCATTTTGACAAGGAAGGCAGGATTGACATTTGTCAAGATTTTTAAAATTTCGATAAAACAAAAAGTTTAAAAAATCATCAATAGAGAAATCATTTAGACAGGTATTTTTCTTTGCAAGGTACCTTCTCCATTTTTTGTATTTATTTTCAAAGCAGCAAAAATCATGAGGTGCTAACCAAAGTATTCTTAGCATAACATGAGCAGGGGCAATATTATAAAGAATATCTTCCATTAAAAGGCGTCCGGATTCTGTTCGGAAGCGTTTTGGCCAGGCGGGTAATACCACTGTTGAAATAAAAGAATAGGGATCTGATTCTGGAATAAAACAAACATCCATTGCTTCGGAGCATGGATCTTCATTCTTTTCATCCCATACTAATTGATTTTCTCGCATATTACCATAACATTGGTAATTTTTCCTTGATAGGCAATCTTCTTCACATCTAGGGCGTAATAAGATATGTTCAACGGCATGTAGACCTTCCGAATTACTTAATTCAATGGTACGTTCGATTGCAGCGCATAATTCTTGCGAAGAATCATAACATTGTGGATTTTTTGCAATTGTTCGACCGGCATATTTTATATGATCTAGATTATTAAAATTTGTTAACCGTTCATTGCTTGATTTTAAGTCAAAATTCAAGGAAATTCCGAAACTATTACATTCACAATCTATTTCTGGATTATAATTATTGAAATCATTTAATAGCTGTATAGCTATAGCATACATACGCATTGCCTCCTCACATGTTTGGTAACTGCAAGATGATTTCCAGGCCACGAAACAAGTCGCATCCTGAGCTATTGGATTTTCATTACAGGAACAAGGATTAACATTTACTTTATTACAACTATTGAATCCAGGTAATTTAATCTCAATATCATATTGATATAAATTACTGTTTTTCAATCTTGTTCTATTTACAGGGAAGTAGCACAAAAACAATTCTACTTGCTTCTTAAAGGAGTCGACAGTCCATCCTTTAGCATAGGAACTTAGTATGATTTGACCATTCTTATTTTTAAGGACAATTAATTCCTCCTGGTAATCATAGAAATTATCAAGATTTGAAAGTTCCTCAATAATATCAAAAAACATATTGCAAGGCTCTTGGTTATCAGATCTTTCAATAGGTTTTATAGCAAATTCTTGTCCTTTTTCATCTTTGAGAATAAGGTTATTATTAATAACTTCAGAGGTAAATGCTTTATTCTCGATCCATAATTTAAATTGATTATACAAATCCAACATCACTTGATTCCGTTTTTTAGCGGTATCATATTTACAAGGATGAATTATGAGGTCTGGTCCACAATTCAGATAAAAAGAATGACAACAGGAATCTTTAATTTGATATTTATGAAAACCAAGATTTGATTGAATGGCACAAATAAAATTTTCCACTCCGTTTTCTCCCCATGCTGCTTCTTCATTCAAATACCTTTCGGTGCTTTCGGCTAAAACTTCTCTGATATAAATTTTATAACCATTATTTTCTAGATCACAATCAACAAATAAGTTTCCTGAATATTTAAGTAACATCAAGAAGAAGTTAAATTCTTGCACTGCCTCGGCAGGAGTTGAATAGGTTTTCATGCTCTGCCATATTTCAGGGTTTTTTGAATTATTGTAAGTAGAGAAATAATAGTACCCATCCTTCTCTTTGATTGGGTAGGAATTAACCCATTCAATCAATAATTCTTGCACAGAACCATTGCCGTAAGATTCTAATTCTAATTGTGTTTCTATTGGAATATAGACAACCGCTAGATTATTATTGGATTGGTTTGCATCAAATGAAATTGAATTGCCATAACTATTTAGTTGAGCTGCTAATTTGAGGATATGGAAGTAATTTTCCTCAAATGCATGCAAAGCTAAATCTTGGGAATCATATAGATTCATAGATTCAAACAATACAATTTCCTGGTTTTTAGGTTCAGTATTTTTATAATATAGATTATGTGCTTTTAATTGATAACGAAATTTCTTGGCTTTGCCATTTCCAATAATTACTTCTTTAATAATAGATCCCCCTAAACAAATTTGGAGATGTTTTAATTTTCTACGAAATAACTTTGCGACCTTTCGTTTCACGTATTCCGCCTCTAATTTATTCTCAAAATTCTGTTGAAAAGAAGCCAAAACTCGGTCTTTATCAACCACTTTATATATAAATCGTGCAGAATTTTCATTTTCTTCTTTGCGAACTGCAGTTTTAAAGTTTTGGGTTTTCGATGTTTTCGAATATTGTAAAATATTCTTTTGTGCAGATAATGCATTCAAAAGCTTATCCTCAGATGAATTAAATTCAGGGGGAAGATTTACTGAAGGCAGTTTGCTATTTTTATTCTGCTGGATTAATATTGGTCCGTTTTTACTATTTCCAACTTTTAAAGTTGGGATAGCGGATTGGAATTTTTGGGATGCTTTTACTGCATCTTGCTCGCATAAATATTCTTTAGTACTGGAGAATTTAAAATTTGAATCGGGTTCATACCCCAAATAATAATCAAACTTCCATCCTTTTGGAAATTTTTCAGCTATCAATTTATATTCAAATTTAATTAGCGTTGAAAGGATTTTATTTTTCATTTCAAAGGCATCCATTTCAGTATTATATTCTGAATAACAAGTTGCTTCAACTTGATCTTTATTGAGAATATGGAGCTTATATGCTGATTCTAAAGAATCCCGTTTTATTAGATAATTTTCAGGATTAGTAGCAAGGATAAGCACTAATGTGGCATTTTCCTTTGCTAATTTGTTAGATGAAAAATCATGAACAGCGTAAAACTTAAAGGTATTCAGGCTATCGAGAATATCGTAAGTAAATTGTTCAGGTTTTCCTACAATATTGTTATTGACAATAATCTTAAAAGCCTTAATATCCAAATATCTTTTAACATCGTCATCAGAAGATATATCAGTAAGCTGTGAAATTTTCTTATTATTATTTGAATCAACAGTCCATTCTGAAGGATCGTTGATTTTTGAAATTGTTTTTTCAGCATGCTCCAAAGCGGCCTTATCCTCAGGATAATTTTGAGTGGATTTGCGAACAATTTCGCCGAGCTGATCAACTAACTGAGCATGATATTCATAACTACTGATATGAATTTCATCTTTAAATTCTTTACTGAACATTCTATTCAATCCCAACCTTACTGCATCAGCATCTTGAGATGTAGGATATTGCTTATAAAAGGATACCGATTTACCTTCATTATAATTTAGTTCTACGGCATATGATTTATTATGTGGAATATACTTGGTTGTTAATTTTTCGGGATTTGATAGGGAATCATAAACTACCTGAGCTACTTCTTCGGCTTCAACTTCTGAATCAAATCTTTCATTCAATGAAAAATAGGGTTCTCCATCAATCTTTAACTCAACCAAATAATAATCATCTAAAGGTTCCACAATAAAATTGCATAAAGTATGGATTTCTTTGTTTTCAATTCCAGCCAGGTATTTTGCTTCATTCTCAAATCCAGATATATTGCCATTATTCCAATTATTCCGCAAATAATCATAGGCTTTTCCGCGGTTTGCGCTAATGGAGTCGTAGTTTGAAAGGAAGTCTTCTTTAGCGGAAATGAGGCGATTAGAATAGTCAATTCTTGAATCGTAGGTAAATTGATCAATTATTTGATCCGTAAATTTTTCAGCAAAACGTGACAATAGATGGTCAAGGAAACCATTTCTTCTTTCACGATATAAATCTTCATCTTCAATAATTTTTGATAAATAGGATTTAAATGATGAAATGTTCAGCTCAAGGTTAAAGGAGACGTTATTCGCATCCACAATAAAGCTACTGTAATTCTCTTCGAAAGAACCAACATAAACTACAGAATTAGCATGTAGGGAGGCGGCAGAAACTGAGGGAAAACTTATCTTACTTAATAAAGCAAAATCCGTAGATGTTCCAATGATATAATAATGAATTTCCTGAGAATCAGCATTTAATAGTCCTATTTGATAATTAGAACTGATAAAATCTTCTTTAAATTGATTTATAACAATATTTAGCTTATTTAGATTAGGTGTATAATATTGGATTAAATCTTCTGGATTCACATTACTGGATTTATTCGATTCGATTAAATCCAATAAATCTGGGTAACTAACCGACCTTACCAAAATATTTCCTGTTTCACCAAGGTTAGTGGAATATTCGTCACCTACTGCAAACCGAAGTAATTTAGATAGTTCTGGTTTATCAACTAACTTATTTAGAAAATAAGTTCTTTTAAAATTTGGATCCGTTGCACTATTCATCGCGAATAGTTTTCGAATGTTTTTTAATTGAGATAGATATCCTGCAAGAACTTGATCAAAGAATAGCAAATATCCTTTAAGTTGTAGTGCCTGAGCTTTCCTAAGCTTAGTAGCATCATCTGAAAGGCCACCCTCAGCAATTCCATATACTCTTGGAAAATCATCTTGAAGGAGATAATATTCATCCAAATCTTGATAATAATTACCTTGAGGAATGCTTCGATCTAAATATTCGGAAGGGCTTTGAAATAACACTTTACCAGAATTGGCGAATTGAATATGGAACAATCCTTCAAATTTCTTTGCATCGAATTGTATCGGAATATCATTTTTTGAAAATTTAATTTGGGTACATGCCAATGAAAAATTAGCTGTATAATTTTTTGGTAATTTAAATTTCCAAACGGTGGAACTATCGAAAAACCCGGCCTGACAGTTTTTTATTAATAAATTATTTACGGATTTAACACCTTCAACATTTAATATTATTTGATATAAATCTGATAGATGGATTTCTTTTCTGAGATTAATCTGTTCCAGTTCATCAGCATCAATAAATCCATGACTTTCTGCAAGATTATAAGGTCTACCCGAAAAAATTTCTTCAATGGTTCTGCCCCTATCCAATAATTGCTGAAGGGTATAGAATTTTGGACTAGGAGAAATAAAATCTCTCAATCCTTGAATGATCTCGGTATAAATTTTATCAATATTGGCATCAGTATTCAATTCGATATCGGCACAAATACCTACATCGAGTTTACATAAATAGGTGATATCCACAAAATCTTCACAAAAATTCCTGTGCGTCATAAGCCTATTGCGGATAGACTTTGTCAAATCGTTAAAATATTCAGAAGCAAGGGTTTCATTTGAAAAATCAGAATTGATATCCTTTTCAGGTTCTATAAACACATGATATAATCCATTCAAAAATTGGCTACAAGCTAAATTTTGAGCCCCTTGTATATTAAATTCTGACTTATCTAAACAGAAATCAAGTTGGTCGGAAGCGATCTCTACCCATGCATTTTTCACTCCTTCAATATCAATAAGGAGTTTTCGGTAATCCATTAAATTAAGTGGATTACAGCTTAGAATTTGAGCAGCTGTAAAGAAATTATTTTCTTTGCTGTTATCGTTTGGGTCTTTGGATAGCAAATCCAATTCTGGCAGATTAGTTCGATATCCTAAATCTAGTAAGGCATAGCAAAGAATTTCTAGAATGGTTATTCCAGGATCATGGATATTATGATCTGTCCAAATTTTTCCAGAGAGTTTCCCAAGATAAGCAATACCATCAGTCCTTAATTTTTGGAAATCAAGATATGAAGGGAAATTAGGATTTACCTTGCTTATCGCTTTAATATGGTCTCTTTCGGTTTTCATGACTGTTCATTCTACCTACACATTATACTTTTTACAATAATTCTCTATTATAATTGGGACATTTGAACATGGTATCTGTATTTTAGGTGATTCCCATCTTTCACAATCTTGCTGTTCAATAAGAACATCTATGTTCGAGGCTATCAATATTGATCGAGGAGTAATTGGACAGACTACTTTTTGTGAGTTTGTTATAATATTTTGCTTATCATCTTCATGTTGCATCCTGAGGTCAATGATATAATTGATATAATCTCTAGATTCAATAAATCCAACGATATCAGATTGATATATACACTGTCCGAAAGATAATTTATCAAATTTACCGACTGCCCAAGGAGCCAAGAACTCTCTGAGATCTTGTTTTAATTTATCCTTATAGAATTGTTCATCTTTACCTGGATGAAGTTTTACTTTAATACAAATATTAACTCCTTCATATCTAGGATTCATGACTCTCAAACGGACAAAAGGTGAACATCTTTCTTTGATAAAATTTTGGATATTTTCCAATAAACTCACTGGCACTCTTGGTTCAAAAACTTCGGATGCTTTCAAGACATTTAAATCAGGAATTACGGCCAAAATGATATAGCCGGGAGCCATAGGGAAATCATTGATATATTGATGTGCATCTAATGCGAAGCTATGGTTGATACATTTTACCTTATATAATTGAGGAAAAGCCTCTAATGTTAACCTTTCATAATCAAACTTTTGGATTGCCCTATTTTTATGTTTAAGTAGCTCACTTACACGTATATAAAAATGACCTTGGGATTCAGGAATTCTTCCATTAAATGATTCATATGGTTGATCAACTTTTTTGATATAAGAATCTGATTCCTTAAGCTTTGAAATAGAACCTGCAGGCAATGGCGTATTTAAGCGTAGCTTATCATTTAATATTTCATTGGTAAAAGTTGCTTTAATAGCTTGTGTATGGATGCCAATAATTTCACTTACAGACTTACTATTTTTAGGGATACTTGCTTTTAACCAATACATTCCATTAGGTAAAATGGTATTGTCTTTCGAGATGCTTCCGGGAATGGCAAATTTTATGATTCCGGAGGTTGTTAATCCATGGGTATCATCATCCAATACTTCAAATCCAGTTCGCATATTTTTCCAACTATTATTTTCTAGAAAATACCAATTAACGGGTTCTCTAGGAGATTCGGAGTCAGCAGTTGCTTCGGCCATTTGAAAGAGGATATTGACATTAGTACCAGGTTCCATTTCCTGAAGGGCAATGAAAAGATTACCTTCATCGCAAAAAGTTGGCAGTAATGATGGATTATGATTTAGATCTTCTTTTTTGAAAGTTTTTGGATAAGGATAAAGGTGAATGATTTCGACATCCTTAATTTCAGCAGTGGCGGAATAATCTAAACATAAATTTTTTATGATAGGAGTCCAAGGTTCATTGGGAATTACCGCTTGATACTTGACATTATTATCTAATAATGAATAGACTGTATTTAAAGTGTTATTTAAATTCGAAGCATCATTAGTGAGGTTGTTTAAAGTACTTGGGTTTAAAGGGTCATATGGTAGCACTATTTTCCTGATTCTATTTGCGTTGGAAACATTAATTGATGTATTACCAATATTTCCCATTCTAGCTTTAATTCCATCAGGTGAAGCATTAACATCCTGATTAACCCGATAAGATATATTTTTAGCATTATTGATATCATCAATAATATTTTTGGACCTGAATACTACCAAATTTCCACTGGCATCATAATAAATAGCATCCTCTAATTTACTGTCGGGGAGTTTTCCTAATGCCATCATTTGCCTTGCCAATACATAAGAATAGACTTTATGGCAGAAATCTTGAAATTGAAGGTTAATTTTTAAAAATCCATGGGTTGAGTTCACTTCATATTTTTCAAGATTTTCACTACTATGAATAAATTTCTGATTGAGCGTAAAGTGAGATTTATTTAATTTTATGGTCTGTTCATAAGTATTTTTATGATTGCACTCTGAGTTTCCATTCGATTCAAATAACCGTCGGTTATTATATATTTTTCCCAGTATATTAACTGAAGTGGTATTGGGACTTGCATGATTATTTTCTCCTTTCCATTTTCCATTTTCAAGGATTGAAAGATTGATAAGGAATTTATTCTCGTCAAGGCCGAATCCATCTTCATTCTGTAAATATCCTTTATAATAATCGCGAAAATTGGTTGGTTTATCTTTCCAATTCAAATTGACTGTAATGTCATCCCATTTTTTTGAAAACACCTCTTGGCTACCAATGTAAAATTCAGGGCCAATTAAATTTATATCTGTATCAATATTAAGCTTAGGCTGATTTTTTATATCAAAATCAATAATTTCAGGTCTTGTACCAAATGGATAAATTGGACCATTTACATTCTGAAGGCTTTCGGAATTCTGAACGATAAGATTCTTCAATCCACAGACTTTAACTTTTATATTGGTAGATTCGGTTTTATTAGTGGCTGAATTAAAATAGCTGGAAAATTTTACATTTCTAAAAAATTGATAGCAAGAAACCTGTTGAAGGTATTCATTAGATTCTTTTTTACAGAAGAAGAAATCTTCATTTTTTGAAATATTTACATTTAATTTTATCCTGTCATCGAATTCTACTTTTAAGAGTGGAAATTTCGTATCAAAACCTTCTTTTAAAATTTCATCATCATAATAGGTTATTGATTCTTTCTCTTCAGATAATTCAACGCTAATGGTCATTTTAAATATATTTCCATTATACAATTCGGAAATACTAATGGTAGGATTGTTATCTGGAATTATCCAATTCTTTTCACCAGTAAAAGCTAGATTTATTGCTTTAATAGGTTTAATAATAGCTAAAAATGATAACTTTTCAGCTTCAGTTAGGTTCCATTCTTTAAATTCCTCATTTGTAAGAATGGTTTCAAAAATTTCTTCTCGAATTTCACCGTAACAGTTTATATTTTCATTAGGAATATCTTTGGACAATTTATCCTCCATTTTTTTTCCTAATTCTTTACTTACCCCTTTCTTATAGGCTAGAGAGATTAAATCACGATTAATTGGATAAAACTCTTGATTTAAGATTTGTTTAAATTGATTAAATAAATCATTGATAAATATTGATTCAGTGCATAAATTATTGATTTCACAGACTAAATTGATTTCGATATTTCGCTCCCCCTCTTTTAAAAGCAACACTTCAGAAGCCAACACGAATCCAATCCTTGCATGAGGAAAAGGTTTTGTAAACTTATGCTCAGGGTCTATATATTTACTATATTCGGCACCTAGCGTAGACCAGCTTGGGTTAATAATATCTTTAAACGGTTTATCCACACCGTCAGCCATATTTGCTTTATTTGCAATATGAACTCCTTTAAGAAATGTGGATTTTCCATGGATCTCATTATTTAGAAATAAGGTTTTTACCTCGGCAATTTTTGTTTTATTAACGACGATTTGATCATCTAAAGAAAAAAGTATTTCCCTCTTATTTGCATCCTTAGCATCTTTAACTAAAATACCCTCCTTCAACAAATATTTCTGAATTTGATTTTGAATTTCAAAAACGACATGTACTTTATCCGGAAAGGCGTCTTTAGGTTTTAAAAACAAGACTTCTTTATAGAAAAAATCAATATGTTTTATAGTAAATGTATTTAAGTCATTTTGAACATATTTAAATAGCTTAAGGAAAGTAAATAACAAAGCTAAATGTGGACTTACTTTTTCTTTAAATTCATCTGTTAAAGGTTCAAAACTAAGTTCTAAGCTATTTTCTGCTATTTTAGAAATAGCATCAATATTGTCTAAAAAGGAATCAGAAAAGATTTTTATTTGGTTTTTTGTGTTAATAATTCGATCCCGATCATTCAGCCCAGAAGAGTAAAATGCGGCATCAGATTTTATGCTATATAAGTCCGTAATATCCAAGTTCCAGTCCTCATCATTTAAGAATTCCGAGAAATTCAAGGTTTTAATTTGAAACCATTTCACAGCCGTATTAAGTTCGAGAATGAACAATTTCAGAGAGTCGGATAAGTTATCTTTAATAAGTTTTGCTAAGAATAGAGAAATTGGTAATTCAGAACTTTTTAATTTTGCGTTCCATCCGAGAATTGGTTTTATAATAGCGAAATAAACAAAGTTGACCAATAACTGCAGGCTAGCATTAGATGGGTTTTTATCGAATAGATGCAAATATTTTTGCAATTTATCATTGATTTTTTGCTGGTCAAATTTTATGATCCCAGCAATTGTAAAAGGCAAGCTATTTTGAAAAAACGGTTGCCAGTTGGAAACGTTTAGATCAGCATCATAATAGTTGATATGTTTCGCTAATTTTTGAAAATAATCTAACATATCTGCTAAATTCCTAGCATCAATCAAAGCTGAGCTATTCAATAGGTCATCCATCATCCGCTGACGTTGGCTAACTCCAGAATCGTTTTGAAAAGGATGTATGAGCTCTTTACATTTCATGGCTAGGGATTTTTAGTAATGCTATTGCTAAATAGATTTCAATGCTTCATTTAAATAATAATCATATACATAATTAAATCTTGAATTCGTTCCAGGGATGGTATATTGAACACTGATTGTAAAACGACCTTCAATAAGATCAAAGGAACCAGTTGGCGTAATATCTATCATTTCCACTCGTATTCTGGGTTCATAAAAAAGTATTGAATTACCTACTCTATCTTTTAGATACCCAATTACTGAACTATTCATTGTTTCAAAGACGTAATCCGTTAAATCACATCCGAATTGAGGTTGCATAACCCTTTCACCCAATGAAGTTGACAGGAGGATATTTAAACTTTGCTCGATATCTTCCAAGCCAGAAACCATTTCTACTTCATTTGAAATGATATTGAACTCTGGAGGGAAAGCCCATCCTGTACCTAAAAATGAATTGAATGTATTTTCCATGACTTCTAAATTTTTTAACCTCCAATCTGAACGGTTGGCAGTCCCATTGAAATTGAGCCACCATGCGCTGTTAAATCACCTTGCCTGGCTGCAGGTTTTCCAGCAATCATTACAGACATTGATCCTTGCACAATAGAATCAGGAGGTCCAGTACAAAGCAATAAGTCTCCAACAACAGCAGCAGGCATGCCACCGATCAATACGGTTGGTGCCCCTGGTCCTAAAATAGGTCCACCAACATGTGGTACAGGCCCGGGATTTATCATCGGACAAATATGCATATCGCTTATTCTTGCTGCTGAAGGCATAATTTTTTAGATTTTAATTAATTTATCTTGACTAATGAACCGCTAATTTCGGTCACACCAGATGATGAAATCTTGGTGCTTGCAGATTCTAAATTCATACTAGCAGTCCCACCTACTTTCATAGAATTACCGGTAATTTCTATAGCTGATCCGGCACTAATCTTTAAGTTTAATCCAGCTTTTATTTCCACATCATTTGGACTATCCAGTTTAATACCCGAACTATCCATTGTTATTTTATTAGCATTTTGGTCTTTAATTTCGATTTTAGAGCCGTCTTCATCCAAGACAATACTATTTCCGGCAGGGGTATCAATGGTAATAATTTTCTTTGCATCATTAAAATGCACTCTCATATTACTACGGGTAAAAAAGCCTTTTTCGTCATTTGCATCAGTAGCAGTTAAAGGTGCTGGCTTAGCACTACTATTCAACATACCGAGCATAATGGCATGTCTTGGGTCATTATTGATAAAACCAACAATAACTTCATCGTCAATTTCCGGTCTGAAAAATGAGCCTCTATCTTTTCCTGCATCAAGGCAAGCAATCCTAACCCAGGTACCATTTGAGCTGTTATCAATAATTGGGATCTTAACGAGGATACGGTCTTCTCCCTCAGGATCATTTTCAAGCTGGAGGACTTTTGCAATTTGCAGGCCTTTAATAGCACCTAACAGTCCTGCGGAAGGTGACTCATTCAAATCAGGATGTACAGATGAATATTGTTCAGGACTCATTCCAAACTGAATATTCGTATACCATGTTCCGTCGCCAACATCTTGTCTAACAGCAGTGACAAATGAGTTTCCATTAAATCGTTCTCCAACTCCAGCAATTTTCACCATATCTCCAGGTTTTATATCAGAGAATCCTGTAAAACGTGCTCTTCCTCTAATTTTTGCCAATCGACTTCTCATCATTGTTCCATCTACCCAAGACTGTAATTCTTGTTCCAATAGATGGCCACTATGATGAAGCTGGTATTGTTCTAATTTATTTGAAGCAGCTAAGGTCGCTCCAGGAACATTTCCAGCTTGGGAAAAAGAATTCGCTTCATCAATTTCAGCAGTAAATAATTCTTGATTTTTATAATCCCAAGAACTAGCTTGAACTTTTGTCCACTGGCATCTAGCATCCATTTCGGCTTCAAATTCCATAATGGAAGATCCATATGTTATTTGAAGAACTGGATTTGCTGAAGTATCGGGCTTTTTTACAGAAATGTCGCCATCATTGACATTGACCAACATTCCATTAGATTCAGCACGAAGAATAACATAATCCCAATCCGTTACGTGATGTTGAATGAGTTCTTTATGTTTAAGTTGAGTATCTTCAACATCAGCAGTTAAATTCTCATAATTTGAGATTATAGTATCGATAACATCACTATCCTTAGATTCTAAATAATATTTACTTTGCCTTCCCAAAGTCATTCTCATCGCATAATCTTTGCATTCAATCATCAATTGGGTGTTTCCATTTTCTTTGACCCGAACCTGATGTTTCGTAATAAGTCCTTTAAATGCTTGTTTATTATTGCTATCAAAACCAATTTTTATAATAATTTCTTTACCAGGGATAAAATCATTTTTGTTACTAATTTCAAATTGCGCCAATGAGGCATCACCGTCTTTAATTAGAATTTTAGCAGTCGGTATTCTATTAATTTCTTTATCAATTGAAATACTTAAAATCTCATAGGATGCATCCATATCATTACCATCCAATAAGATATTATAGGAAACAACATCATGTTGTGAAGGATTAGGTATGATTAGTTCTTCCATTAGTTTTCATTTTTATCAAAAGGCGGAAAATAGATTTCATTACCAGGTTTCAATTTTTTTATGGAGGTTAATCCATTATATTTAGCGACTTGCATAAAATATTTGGAGTCGTTATAAATCGAGAAAGTCATTAAATCGAGTCGATCACCTTGTTTTATTACCCTATGGTGAGTCAAATCGGGCGATGAAGGATTATCTTCAGCCATTCTTTGTTCACGAGATTGATAATCGAGAAAAGAAGCAGTTAACCTAGCTCTTAAAGGAGTTCCGTCAGGTTTAAATAAGGTGTAATTGACATCTAAATTTGCCAGAACACAGCGGAACCTAATTTCAGATCCCCAAATAATGAGTAAAAAATTTGGTCTATGGATATCGCCTTTATAATTATAAGCGCAGTCCATAAATATTTTTAATTGCTCATTGACGGGTTTACTTTTGTATTCTTCCCAATAACCTTCCATGGTTCCGGTACCATCAAGAATAAAATCTAATTTTAATTCTTCTGGTGCTGTAGATTTAAATTTAACTTCAGCAGAACCAGTTCCATGCGGTCTTTGTACATCATGTTCAATCTTATAGTTCTTTGAGAAAGACTCCGGATTAATAGGCGCTACGAATGCTGGTTTGTTTTTTTGTTCGGCATCCTTAACTTGAAACTGTCTATCGGTGAAAGAATAAATCAACAGTTTTTCCAATTTTCCAGAACTATAATTAGCGCTCATTTTTTTCTTTTAAGATTTCTAAGACTTTTTCTACACACACTTTTACAATTTCCTCGGAAGCATTAATTCCATTGTTTTGGCTAGAAGAAGCAGAATTTGACGTTGAGCCTAATTCTTGGACAATGGTTGCTTTTATGATCAATTCTCTAACTTCAACTGGCATGATTATGATTTTTGAAAAATTAATCGGTTAAAATTCAATTCAAGTGTTTCAATCAAAACTTCTGCCCTACCGGCATTGAGTTCGGATAGCTTCCAGCTTCTAGGCCAAACATTATTGATTTTCCAATTCATCAATGATTGATGTTGTTCATCAAGAAGATTGATCACCACGGTATCGAGGGTTTCATATTCTTGATCATCAAAAGCTTTTTTAAGCCAGTCCGTAACAGCTGAATCCCCGGGGGCAATTAAACCTCTTTTAAGAACCAGTGGGCCATATTTATGCCTAGATGGAACAACATGTTCAAATCTATTCTCCCCACCTTCCTTAATGGTTTCACTATCTATAGTTGCATCCAATCCATTGACAGATTGAAATTTTATATCAATCGATTTATTTCCCTTCAAGTTAAAGTTGACTGAAAAATGAAAGTTTACGGTTTGATAAAGAGCATCTGCCATGGTTTTATATTATTTTTTAGCTTCTACGATTGAAAGACCTTCATGGACAAGCTCCATCGTTTCAATTGCGACTTCATTAGCATCCGCCTTCAGGTTTGTTGACTGTACCTTGGAAGGCCATGCTCTAGAGAGGGTCCAAGAAATAATGGGTTGATGTTCTTCATCCAATAGTCTTATGGTCACATCACGTCGGAATTTTTCCTTGCCTTCCTGAAACATCATGGTTTTTTTCCATTGTTCGAAGTACTCAAAATCACCGAAAAACGTACCGCGTTTCAAGGTAACATTTGGATATTTGGTTAACCCAGGTTGTTTAGTTTTATTATATGTGGGACTGCTACCTTCACGATATTCAATAACTTCAGTTTCAAAATCAAGCCCACTTACTTCTGTAAAACCAATTCTCGTTCCACCCCAATCCAATTGAAAATGAAATTTTGGTAATGGATAGTTTTTTTTAGGATCGTTTGACATAACAAATGATATTATAATGGTTATTTACACTTATTTGCGGGATTCACTTCATTAATAGCATTTTCAAGACTTTGTTTACATGCTAATAAAGCGTCCCTTTTTTCTTTTGCCTGATCTAAATCTTTTTTCAATTGATCGACTTTCTGCTTCGTATTTAAATAGTCATTTTCCAATTGTCGATAATATTCATCTGCATCAATTGGCAAACTAATACGAGGTTCTATACAGCAGCATTCATTCGAATTAAAACTGTTTTCAATTTTAGAATCTGAAAAAGATGCCATGCTTTGATCTGTTTCTGATTGGTTACAATTGAATTTGCCCTTCCAATAGCGGATGGTTTCTTTCAATCCATATTGATCACAGATGTTCGTATGGATACCAATTGCAATTTCTAATGCGGATATAACCTGAGGGATTATAATATCTCGAGTAAGAATTACAGCGTCCAGTTTTTGACCATAATCTTCGAGGAATTTCATAATTCCTACACCCGAAGCCAGTTCAGGACGTTTTAAGCAATTGATGCAGGCCATCAATTTGTCGTATTGGGATTTCAGCTTATCAACTCGTATGTACAGGTCTTCCAACATGCAAAAGAGAATTTCTATTGCTTTATTGGTTTTATCGGTTACAGTACAAACTTTTTGAAGAAGGAGCACAAATAACTCCAATTGTCTACAAAGTGCATCAGCATTTTCATCAGTAGCTTCCCAGTCTGCATACCAGGCTTTAAGTCTGTCACGTTCTTCAACAGTGAGATTGTATTCTAATTCTTTATTTATTGCATAAGCATTTGCAGCTTTCCAATCAGCAGTTACTTGAACCAAATCTCCCGTCCATGTCTCATAGCAGCAGTCTCCAATAGGTTCATTATTATTAGGTTTCTGATCGCAACAATCAAAAATATCTCTATCAGAATTGCTTATTTCATTATAGCTTAACATAATAGTAAGTTTTAATATTCAACCATTGAGTATGTAGGGTATCAGTCGCAATTTGCGCCGCCTTCATTATCTCGAATACAATAGATTTCAGTTACCTCCTTACAGATATCACAGATATCACATTTACATTTTTTGAATCTGATATTTTCATCTGCATTATTTTCATTACATCCACAGTCAGCATCAATACAATTACATTTATGGCAGCATAAATAGTCTTTGACTTCTACCAATGCTTCTAATTCATTTCTTTTATTGTATAAGAGATGTTCTGATTGCATTTTTATTTTTGTTGCCAAAGTCAGTTCTTCTTGAGCTTTTTTCAATCCAGCAGTTGCATTAGTAACTTGAGTTAAAATGAGGTCATCAAAAGTTTTGGCATTCGAGGAAAAGTCCTGTTGGAATTTTTCTAGCGATTTAATATTGGAGAAGGAATGAATTCCGATGATATCAGCAGCAGAGTTACCTATAATATCAATCTCTAGACAGAAATCTACAGGTTTCTCTACTAATTTGTCTAATATTCTACAGGCATCTTGGCATTCTCCGGGGAGTTGCAGATTATCTTTTTGATTTTCGGATTCATTACAATTATCGTTGGAACATCCTAGAATTTTCAATTGACCGGAACTGCAACTGTCATTCATCCCTGCTTCTAATTTATTGGCAGAATCTCGAAGATTTGCGAATGCAGCTTTGGCATCTTTAGCTGATTTTAGAACAGCTTTTAAGGAAGACACAAGCGATTCATTTTGGGAAATAGCAAGGGTTACATTTTTTTTAATTTCTTCAGTAGATTGTATGAGCCCCACTCCTACCTTTAGTTCTAAATTTCTTATTAAGTGGAAGTTTTTTTCGGTTTTAACGAAGACACATTTCTTTTTTTCAAACATCATTAAAGTACCATCACGAGAAACTTCACTTTCGCTCAATTCACCAAGTTTAGACTTTAACCTCAGGCAATATTCTTCTTTAATTTGATAAATGTTTTTTTGAGTGATGGTCTTGACATCCTTATCATTACAATTCCCATTCCTAGGGTTTCGTATATTAGAGCTTTCTATGGTCATAACAATAATTTTTAATGATTACATAATTCTGTTATTATGATTCAGCAAGCATTTTATGCATAAACCGAAGGATGATAAATTCTGCAGGACGCACTACAGCCATTCCAATTTCCACAATCATTCTTCCCTCCCATATATCGAGTTCGGTCATTGTTTCGCCGAGCCCAATATGGACAAAGAATGCTTCTTTAGTTGAAGCGCCCATTAATGCACCTGCCTTCCATTGTTGAGTGAGGAAATTTTCAATCATTGATTTTACACGGACCCAGGTATTTCGGTCATTAGGTTCAAAAACAAATTGTTCTGTAGCATTTTTTACAGATTCCTCAACCATGCTAAAAAATCTTCTTACAGGCACATAGCGCCATTCATTGTCATTACCGGCCAATGTTCGTGCACCCCATACAATCGCAGGTCCTCGACCTGGAAATGTTCGGATAACATTGACGGATTTTCCAGCCAGCGAATCGACATTTAAATCCATTTGCTGGGCATGGTTTATTAAGAATTCAGGACGTATTGCATTGCTAATGTTTACATTAGCCGGTGCTTTCCATACTCCACGGGCATTATCTACCTGGGCATAGATACCTGCAATTGAACCAGATACTGGCAATAACATTTGAATATTTGAAATGGCACTTTTTGCTTGGAAATATTTAGCATTGTTAACGGCCAATAATTCAGTTAGATTTGTTGCTCCGGGAACCCCGGTAACCTGGACGAGATCATCATTATCTTTTGTTTGATCAGTATTTGACTTGTAATTATAGTCCACACCTGTATAGATCTTTGGAAAATAAACAGCTGCATATTTTAAGAAATCTGTCGTACCCGATACGGTGTTTCTAAGTAAATCAATGTCAAGGGACCATTCTAGTAAATTTGCAGGGTCATGGTAAACATCCAAAATGGTAAATCGATCTTGTAGATTAACACATTGATTAATCGCTTCCGTATGAACGTTATAGTAATCTGTAGCCGTGCTTAAATTCGTAGAGTCAGGAAATAATAAAAGGGTGACTTCATTTATTTTTGCGATTTCAGCTAAGCCTGCAATTAGATCAGTTGCAAGAATTTCCCCTCCTGTATCTGTATAATTACCCACTGAAGTAATCCAACAAGGTCCGCCGCCATTGGCAAAAAATTGTTGCATCGTATAATGCATGAGGTATTTAGACCTTTTGGTTTCATCCACCTTTCCATTCACAGCATTTAATCCAAAATTTACTGAAAGGCTGTCCGTTTCGGGATCAGGATATCCAAAAAATAGCTCATACTGAAGCATAGATTCAATTCGCCAAGGTTTATTTCTTAGGTCATCATCTTCTTTCCATTTTGCTATTTGAGTATATCCAGTAAATGCTGGTATTGCAGTTTCTACCGAAGCAATTGAAGGTGGAAGATGTGGAATTTCTTCTATATATACTCCGGGGGTTTTGTAATCTTGCATAACAAAATAATTTAGTTTAAATTCTAATTGTTTATTCAGGGTGCTATAGGAAACAGCGTTGATTCTGGAACCTTTATATCACTATATATTTTATTGTTTTCTATTCTTAGGAAATTCGAATCATTTGGACAAGGCAGGAAGAATAAGCTATTATCAGGTTTGCGGTAGAAAGTAGCATTGGAGGTCAATGGTTTTGGTTCCTTACTTACTAAATAGCCATTGATTGAGTCTAGGAAATCGGAATATAATCCGCCTAACAAATCCTTCCCTTTGTCATTAGAATACCTCCAGAACGTGGGTCTGCTATTAAAGTTGAGTTCAAAGACAGGTGCAGGTGGATCCATTCTATTTTCACTATTTTTTCTAGTGATTAATTTTCCTGAATTATCTAAAAGTTTATAATTATTGATCGAACTTTTAACCTTGATAAGCACTAAGCCCAAACTCGATTTAATCTCTTGATCATCCTCATAAAATACGATTTTATAATTTTTCGAGTATCCAGAAGTACCGGTTACTATTAAAGAGTAAATATGCTTTTCTTCCGGTTCATTAGAGGCGATAGTTTTTATTTTCAAAGGGTCAAAAGAAAGATTGACTTTCTGAAAGGGGCTAGAATTCTTAAAATGAAACTCCTGAACAATTGTTCCATTATAATCTTTTAATAAGAAATCTGCTTTTACAATATTTAAAGATTTAGGGAATGTGTAATTTGCATTTCTGGGAATCAAAGCCTTATCATTTTCATTTGCAAATGCAATTCCAGAAACTTCCTTCCATTGAATAGCATCGGCATGATCTCGGAAAAATGCTTTATAATCATTTACCGCAAATTTTGCAATCTCGCCTTGTTCATAAGAACTTGAAGCATCATAAGACTGAATATCAGCAGTTAAAAATGGAAAAAATCTAGCTCCGGTAAATGTACTATCATTTGAAAACAATGGATAAGAACGAAGTTCCACATCCATTTTTTTATTGGTCACATAATTTATTTTAGAGCCTTTTAATGAAAGTAATACGGGGATTAACAATTCGTTCGGTAATTTATTAAAAGGCTCATAAGTTGTTATAGCACTCGGTAATTTTTTAGCTTTAACGGAAATTAAAATTTTAAAACCAGAATAAGTCGGAATTAATTTTAAACCGAAATTCTCCATTTGATTTTTGAAGAATTTTGGAATTTTAAATTCTATATCTTGATTTATATAATCATCATTTTCCTGAAATTTCTTTTTTAAGAATTCTAATCGGTCAATCTGATTTGCTAACTCAAAAACGTTCTTTCCATTCCTATCAGTTTGATAGAATTCATGGAAGAGTTTTACTTCAAATAACGTTTTAAAGTTCGTTTTCATTGCATTTTATTGGTAGCGAATAAATTAGTTTCAATTTCTTCGATAAGAGGAACTTCTCTTACAATGGCATTTTCAGAGATGGAGATCAATCTCAATTTATACATAGCGAATGGTACCTGCCTTCCCCCTAATGATCCCCATAAGTAATTTATTTGTTCAAAAGACAGGGTAAACAATTCCATTATAAATTTGAGTTCAACACTTTCTTCGTTTAAATCATTTGAAGAAGAGTTTGAACTATTAAAAACATTTTTGCTTTGTAAGAATTGGATTACCATTGAAAGCCTGTCTAAGGCAAGGACATATCCATCACCGGCATAATTACATGTTATAAGAACAAAGAGGTTTATATTAACTGGAGGGTTTTCATAAAATGCATTTCCATTTGGTGATTTACGCACTGAATTTTGGTTTTTTAAAGTGCTTTCTTCTTCAATATTGACCAAGGTAATAACGATATTATCGGTTAATGAATTTCCGGAGGATGTTTCAGCCAAGCCAATATTGTCAATAATCACATTCGCAGCATAATCACCTTTTGATTTGAGGTATTCATGCAGCTCATTTTTTAACAATATTAGGGCATTTTTTATCATGACAAGGTATCTTATAATTCTTAGGTGAATTGGTGTAATATTCTTTAACTTAGACTAGGATAAATTTCCAAAAGATTGTAATTAAACTCAATAGCTAGTTGTAGTCATTTATTAAAAAATGGATTTTTGATACAATCTAGGATTTGAGAATTACACCATCTCAAACAGCATGGCGAATTTTGTTAGATGACAGAGATTACTAATTTCCAATTTATTTATAATGCTCTTACGATGGTTATTGACTGTATGAATGGAAATAAAGAGCTGGTCTGAAATGTCATGACTTGATTTACCTTCTACAATTAATTTTACAATTTCCTTTTCTCTTTTGCTTAATAGCAATACCCTATTGCAATATTTTTGGAAATAACTTTCTTCTTCTTCAGTCCTCTTTTTTATTTGTGAGTTTGGGATTTCTACAGCGTATCTAAATAAGATGGAATCAATTGATTTACTTCCTTGTAATATTAATTTTGTCGTTCCAAAATGCCATTTACACGGTCTATTGTTCTGATCTTTATCTCTCTGAAAGAAAAAGTGTACTTTATTTAATTTCTTGTTTTTTAAGAAATGGAAAAGTTCAGGATGGATAAAAACATTTTCATCAGAAGGGAAAAAAAAGTCAAAATAAGCCAGCCATATAAGTTCAGCATCTTCATTAACTTGACTTAAAGAGTCTGTACTACATTTATAATAAAAAGCATTACTAAGGTCTTTCTGATTTTCGACAAAGAGATTTCCTAAATCAAACTCGCCAATTTCATTTTCTTGGAACTTCTGTTGTATAATCAGCCCTACCATATCAATTAAATAACTATTGTAGTTATTTAATTGCCTTGTTCGATTTTCAGGAATTAGGTTCATGAGTCTGATTGCATAATAGTTAGCAAAAAACAATAAAATGATTGATCCTTAACCAATTTTGATTGAATTTTCACATAAAATTAAATAGGATGAGCAATTAATAAATTACGGATGAGTATGCTATAAATATTAATGAGTAGAACTGTATATATAGTTAGTAAAGTGTAATCTAAGAGGTGACAAAATAAATTGGAAGCGCTTGAAACTTAGGCGGGTACTTGATATAATAATCAAATATAGAAAATAATTATGATGATTATTTTTGTTGGCTTATTTTTTATAAGGAATCAGTTATTACAAAAAAAACGTGAATTAAAGCATATAAGATTAATACAACAAAAAGAGATAGTTAATTGATGTTAATTTAATTTTATTATCCAAAACAACATGTACATTTACATTGCAGAAAATATTTTACTAACTCAAATCTTTCCATTATGATTATTCGATTATTTTTAAGCACTGTTGTTTTGATAGGTATAAGTCCAATATCCAAAGCACAAAATTCAGCTAGCCCTCAAGCTAATAATTTAAGTATTGGATCATTATTTGGGTACGATTATTCCATTCAAGGTCTATCCTATGGAGTTGGACTTATGTATGAGTATAGACCACTTAAGTCATTAGGTTTATTCACATCCTTAAATTATGAACAGACACGAAGAAAAATTTCAGATCTATCTGGAAATAATTTAGAGGATATTTGGAAGCATGAGATTTACTCTTTGAGTGGAGGTTCTCGTTACTATCTAAACAAATATTATCTTTCAGCATCCCTGGGTTTGGCTTATGAAGGGACCAGCATAAAACTTCAAAATGGGGAAAGCTCAAAGCCTGATTTTAATTTTAATTTATATAAATCAGTAGGCATGGGTGTACAAAACACTTTAAGAAATTCAGATATTATAGAAGTAGAAGCCACAACTTATGGTACGGATAAATCGATGAAAGCTGGTCTCTCGGCAAAATATAGATTTGGTAAATAATAAAATAGAAACAGTTTAGAAGTTTATCCAAAGGATAACTCTAAACTGCTTCCATTGATTTCAAGGTTAGAATTAATAACCTTTGTTCTGTACTAATTTGGTATTGTTTCGAATTTCAGAAGTTGGTTTCGGGAATAACAACTCTCGTTCAGTAACCACTGGGCCGTATGAGAACTTATGACCGACATAATTTTCGAATTTTTTGGTTGTCACATTGAAGGCTTTTCTCAATCTCACCATATCGAACCAAGTTATATTTTCGTAGCATAGCTCATGCCAGCGCTCTTTCCAAATCGCCTCACGTAATTGATCTTTAGAAAGACCAGACAAAGGAGTAAGTTCGGCTCTTCTTCTTATAGCATTTACAGCATCATAAACTTTTGCGTTAGGTCCTGCAATTTCATTTGCCGCTTCAGCATACATAAGGAGAACATCAGCATACCGAATGATAGACCAGTTTAAGTCACTATTTGTTGTATTTGTTTGAGCTTCGTAATCAAAGTGTTTATAGATAAAATATGCTCCAAGGTTTACTTCTTTAGTTCGATCAGCTTCATGGGTAAACTTGGTAAAGAAAAATTGCTTTTCAGCTCTTCTCAAATCATTGGCATCATAAGACTCCACAAAATCTTTTGTTGCATATATTCCTCCAGTTTCATCCGAATAAGCTGAGATATTTTTGTTGTAAGGAATAATTGCGACCTGCCAGTTAGAAGGAATTACCTGAGTTTTATATTGAATGCTAAATATATTCTCGGAACCGTTTTTCTTTTTCGGATCATGGAGGTCAGCATAAGAAGGAAACAATTGATATTGTTTGGAGTTAATAACCTCTTCAGAAGCTTTGGCAGATAGATCAAAATATGCAGCACCTTTGTTCAGGGGATATCCAGCCATAGTCAGATACACTTTTGCCATTAGGGATTTAATAATACCCATATTGACTTTTCCACTCTGATCATTCCATGGCAATCCTGAAGCTTCGGCAACTTTAAGATCATTAACAATTAATTCATATACCTGTTCTACTTTAGCCTGTTCAGGATAGAGCTGTTCAGAAGTTAAATTTACAGCTTCCGTAACTAGAGGAATCTCTCCAAACATTCGTACAAGGTTAAAGTAATAAAAGGCTCTTAAAAAGTGAGCTTCACCTAATATTTTTTTCTTTTCAGTTTCGTCCATTGGAATCTTCGGGATATTGGTAATGGACAAATTGGCATTACCTATACCACGATAATAGGTAGTCCAATAATCTAATCCATAACCATTATCAGATGTATTCCTTAGATCCTTGACATAATAACTATTTACCGCTTGTCCAAGGTCGGTTGCGGCCAAGCCAGTTGCAAACTCCAGCATCATCCAAGTTCCACCGCCAAATCCACTTCCCATGGGGTTTCTAAGGTTGGCATAAATAGCACTTACGGAACTTCGAGCATGTTCAGGCTTTGTAAAGTAGTTTTCTACTGTAAAATTACTTGGATCAGATTCATCTAAGAATCCAGAGCATCCCGCCATAGTTCCCAAAGCGAGAATACTAGCCGTAATATTTATTGTTGTTTTTATATTTCTTAAGTATTTCATGATGTTCCAATTAAATTATAAACCGATACTGAGTCCGAAAGTGAATACTCGAGGTCTAGGATAATCATATAATCCAAAACCCTGGTCGAAAGGTGATCCTGAGTTGGAAACTTCAGGGTCATAGCCTGGATATTTTGTCACGACAAAGAAGTTTTGAACTGAAGCATATAATCTCAACTTATCTAAATGCATGCGAGTTAACATATCCGATGTGACATTATAGGATAGCATTAAATTCCTACCTCTTATAAATGATGCATCAGAAACTTTATGACTATCATTATTAGTTGTATAATAAGCATTAATAGGTCTAACTTGAGCAATTGGTGTATTCTGATTGGTTTCAGTCCAAGCATTCAAGACAGTTTTATAACTGTTTGCTATACCTTGTCTATCTTCCGCAGAGTGTATACTCCGATCAATGACATCATTTCCAAACATATATTGCAGATCTACCAGTAAAGAGAAGTTTTTATATTTAAATGTATTGGAGAATGTTCCGAATCCATCAGGAATACCGCGACCTATGATTGTTTTATCATTATCGTTGATTACACCATCACCATTGATATCTTGATATTTAACATCCCCTGGAAGCATATTGTATTTCTTAGCTTCGGCTTCTTCAGCAGTTGACCAGGTTCCTAAATGTTGGAAACCCCAGAATGCACCTACGGCTTCACCTTCACGGATAATGGTGTTGCCACTATATATATCAGCTCCACCAATCAGTCTAAGTACTTTATTTCTGTTGTAGGAAATATTGAACATCCCAGACCAGGAGAACACGTCGTTTCCGATATTTGCGACATTCACTCCGAATTCAATACCATCGTTTTTCATACTTCCGATATTTCTGAAAATGGTACCATAACCACTAGATAAAGGAATTGGAGCATCTAATAGCATATCATTCACTTGACGGTGATATACATCAAGTTCGAAATTCAGTTTATTGCGGAATAATCCTAGTTCAAGACCTAAATCTACCTGTTCAGTCCTTTCCCATTTCAATGTTGGATTGGCAATTCTACCTGTACCTACACCAACCAAACGGTCACCACCTTGGATAATTTCGTAATTTCCCATTCCCGCTAAAGCACGGTAAGCGGGGATTTCAGAGTTACCAGTTGCGCCATAGCTCATTCTAAGTTTTAGATTTGAAACAGTTTCAGAATCTTTTAAGAAATTTTCTTCGTTAATTTTCCAAGCAACAGCTGCAGAAGGGAAAAAGGCATATTGATTATCTTGTCCGAATTTGGATGAACCGTCCATACGTCCGGTGAAAGTAAATAGATATTTATTCAACAATGTATAGTTGATCCTTGTAAAGTAGGAGTTCAATCCATTCGCATTGGCACCAGAAGATGGAGCATTCATGGTAGCACCTGCTCCTAAATTGTTAAATTGATAATAGAAGTCAGCATATTTACTGGAACTAGCATATGATCCGAAATAATCGGTATGCTGCCATGAAAAACCTAACATCGCATTGATTGAATGTATACCTCCAAAGTCCTTGATATATGTAAAGTAATTTTCAAACTGCCAAGATTTAAATGTTTTATTATCAACATTTGCAGTTCCATCACTTGAAATATATTGTAGACCTGCAGCGGCAGCATAATCTCTGCGCTGATTAATAATATTTGTACCGATTGAAGTTCTGAATTCCAACCCTTCCATCAATTTAATATTGGCATACATATTTCCAATAAAAGGCTGGGTCGAAAGATAATATAGGCGTTCATCAGCAACACGAATTGGGTTGTCTCCACCTTCCATACCTGGGTAATCTCTGTTACTAGCCCAAGCACCATTTTCATAGCGAACAGGAATTAATGGTAATGCTTCAAGTACTTGGCGCATCATTGTAATACCACCACCACCTAACTCATCAACCTGTTTGTCTTTTTGGTCTGTATAACTCAATACCCCACCAACCTTTAACCAATCACGTATTTCAGTATCAAAAACAAATCTTGCAGCATATCTTTTTTGCCATGATCCATACGCGATACCTTGTTCATTTCTGTAATTGACAAAACCACCATATGAACCTTTTTCATTTCCATTTGTAAAGCTCAATTGATGATTTTGTGTAATAGCATTTCTAAAAGCTTCTTTTTGCCAATCGGTATTGTATAATGGATTACCATTGGCATCAAAAAGTAAAGGATTTGTTCTTTTTGTGGTTGGATCAGTATATTTCGTACCGGTTGCCCATCCAACTGGGTCAAATTTTTGAGCATTTTTATACGCTTGTTCTTCGACAGCCAAGAATTCTTGAGAAGATAGTACAGGTAATAATTTAGGAGCATAGCCCACACCAATATCCGCATCATAACTAGCTCTTCCACCACCAGAGGTACCTCTTTTTGTAGTAACAATGACAACACCATTAGCACCTCTAGCTCCATAAATTGCCGTTGAAGATGCATCTTTTAGGACTTCGACAGAAGCAATATCATTTGGATTAATATAATCAATTGGAGAACTACCATTTTGCAGACCATCGCGGCTCATAATAACTCCATCGATAACATAAAGCGGATTATTTGTTGTAGAAATTGAGCTTGATCCACGAATTCTCATGTTTGTTCTGCCACCAGGTCTACCTGAACTTGTAGAAACATTCACTCCAGTTATTTTTCCACCTAAGGATTGGTTTAAGTTAGCTGACGGTCTATCGTGTAAAGCTTCTCCTGACACAGTTCCTACCGCACCAGTTAAATCACTTTTTTTGACTACACCATAACCAACTGCAACAACAACTTCCTCAATGTTTTCCGATGAAGCTGTCATTTGAACATCAATTTTTGTTTGACTGTTTACTGCTACAGTTTGGGTATTATACCCAATAAAAGTGAAGATTAAATTTGCAGTTCCTGCTGCCTTAATTTCATAAGCACCATCAGAATTGGTACTTGTACTTGCATTACCAGCGCTACTTTTAATGGAAACACCTGCCAGGGGTTCATTTGTCGCTGAGGTTACCCGCCCAGTAATTGTTATTTCTTGGGCATACGTTATTTTTGCCAAGAGGAAAAATAACAAGAAGGGAACGCATCGAATGTAGGTTCTCATCATAGTTTAAAGTTTATAGGTTTATAAATCGAATAATTTTCATATTCAGAATAGAACATTCAATTCACCTTTAAAATCTAAGACCAAAAAACACAGCTCCAAGTAAGAATCTCTTCAGATTCATATTGAAATCGACAACTCAAGAAATTGAATTATTATATTAAAAAGAATAAAGAGTCTAATCAGGCTCATTACTTAAAGTTTTTATAGGTATCAGGTTTATTAGGTTGAACAAAATTTGGTTAATTCCATTCCATTTCCTCGAATATAGGTCTAAGCATTAAGAATGGTATCCTGTACTATCCTGACATTTAATATTTTCCCAAAGACTTTCCATACAATTCATTAATTTCGTCGGATAAAAAATAATGATTTGATGAAAAAACTTCTTGTAATATTATTTTTGGGAACTTCTATTGCCTATGGTCAGAGAAATTTCAGCATTGAGGAAACCGTTTATGGACCGAGTAAGTTTTCACCTAAGACCATCACAGGCGCAAAATGGATCCAAGGTGGAAATGCCTTTTCTAGCTTAGATAGTACCCTCAAAAATTTAATGGTTCATGATGTAAAAAACAATTGGAAAGCCAAACAAATAGTTTCCTTAACGGATCTTCAAAATGCCATTAATACGGTGGTTAAGGATGATAAAATTGACTTAAAAAGATTTCCAACAGGCTATTCATGGATAGATGGAAAAACTATCGGTTTACAAATTGATGGAGAAAAAAACAGTTATAAGGTTTCTTATCAGATTGGTAAAAATTCGGCAACAATTCAAAGTATTTTACCTATTAAAAGAGGTGGAGAAGAATATAGTCGAAATCATTCACAAACTGCAATCTTAAACGGCAATAATATTGAAATCATTAAAGCCGACGGTTCAAAAATCCAAGTTACAAGAGATACGATAGATGGAATAGTAAATGGAGGATCAGCAGTTCATCGAAATGAATTTGGTATCAATAAAGGCATGTGGTGGTCTCCAGATGATACAAAATTACTTTATTATCGAAAAGATGAGCGCATGGTTACAAAATATCCTTTACCCCAATGGGATAGCCGAGTAGCAAGTATAAAAGATATACGATACCCTATGGCTGGTATGAAGAGTGAAGAAGTAACACTCCAAATCTACAATACGGTTACAGGAGAAACTATTCAGCTTCAAACGGGTGAGCCTAAAGAGCAATATTTAACCATTGTAACCTGGGATCCGAATGGAGAGTTTGTTTATGTTGGTGTTTTAAATCGAGGTCAGGATCATTTAAAATTAAATAAGTACAATGCATCTTCAGGATCTCTGGTTAGCACCTTATTTGAAGAAAAATCGAATAGCTGGGTAGAACCTCAAGAAGCCTTAGTTTTTTTACCTAATAATCCTAAGAACTTTTTATATCAAACAGATAAAGATGGATTTAATCAGCTTTATTTGTATGATATTAATGGAAAATTGGTTCGTAAGTTAGGTTTCAATGATGTCATTGTAACGAATTTTCAGGGCTTTGATGAAAAAGGAACAAAGGGATATTATATTGGAGCAACGAACCATGGTATGGAGCGTCACTTATTTGAAGTTGATTTAAAAAATGGAAAAACAGTTCAATTGACGAAAATAAATGGAACTCATATCGCTTCAGTTAATGGTTCTGGCAAATATCTTTTAGATCAATACAGCAATTTAGATGTTCCAAATAGCATAAATGTTATAGATTTAAAGTCCAACAAAGTTGAAAATCTGATTACAGCACCCAATCCATTTTCAGGAGTAATCAGCTTACCGAAAATAGAGTTTAAGAAATTTACTTCAGCAGATGGTAAAACCCCATTGAATGCAAGGATTACGTATCCTGTAAATTTTGATCCAACTAAAAAATATCCTGTAATGGTTTACTTATATGGCGGGTCACATGCACAATTGGTAACCGACCGATGGTTGGGTGCTGTGGGATATTTTGATATGTATATGGCCCAAAATGGATACTTAGTTTTCACTTTAGACAATAGGGGGTCTGATGCAAGAGGGCGAGATTTTACTAGAGTTACACATCGAAACTTGGGAGAAGCTGAAATGGAGGATCAATTGGTAGGAATAAACTACTTGAAGTCACTTTCATATGTTGACAAGGAAAATATGGGAATATTTGGATGGAGTTTTGGGGGATTTATGACCAGTTCCATGATGACCAAACATAATGATATTTTTAAAGCTGCCGTTGCTGGTGGTCCAGTAATGGATTGGAAATATTATGAAATCATGTATGGCGAGCGTTATATGGATACTCCAGAAGAAAATCCAGAGGGATACGAAAAAACTTCCCTGTTAAATAAGGCTGACCGACTTCGAGGTAACTTATTAATTATTCATGGAGCTCAAGACCCAGTTGTTGTTCAACAACACAGTATGCAATTTGTTCAAAAATGTATTGAAGCTGGAAAACAAGTGGATTACTTTTTATATCCTACCCATGAGCACAATGTATTAGGTAAAGATAGAATTCATATGTATGATAAAATTGCAAAATACTTTGACCTACATTTAAAAAAATAAATCATTTAATACATAGAATAAATGCCATTGAATATATTTCAGTGGCATTTTTTTATTATTCGAAGTTTATTTGAAAAAAGAATGGTATAATTTTATATTTATTGAATATAAGCCAAGTACTTTTCTATTTTTGGCAAAAACTTAAACCCGTGAAGAGATTTTTATATTTATTCTGCCTTTTAATTACATTTCAACTTGGTTTTTCTCAAAATTCCAAAATTAATGGATCAATAAAAGATTCAATTAGCAACTCTCCTATTCCCTATGCAAGCGTTGGTTTATTGGATGCAAACAATCAAGTTATCGATGGCATGGTAACAGATACATTGGGGAATTTTAATTTTGGTCGATTAAAAAATGGAAAATATACATTAACCATTAAGTTCATAGGATATAACCAGAAAAAAAAGGTATTTGCAATCGTAGAAGGTAAGGATTATTCTTTGGGAACTATTTTACTTTCCAATGGGGGAAATCAATTAGAGGAAGTAACAGTTACAGGAAATATTTCTGCCCAAAAACACACGAGTGATAGACAAACCTATTCAGCAAGTCAATACAAAAATGCTGTAGGAGGTACAGCTTTGGATATTGTTAAGAATTTACCTTCTGCTTCAGTTGACGGAAATGGAAATATAAGTATTCGAGGTAATTCGGGGATTATAGTATTAATAAATGGCAAACCTTCCTTTCTAGATCCGGCAACGATTTTAAATCAGATTGCTGCAAATGATGTTTCTGAAGTAGAATATATAACAAGTCCAACTGCACAATTTGATCCAGATGGAAAAGGTGGAATTATAAACTTAAAAACAAAGAAGTCAAGTATAAACGGTTTTGCCTGGGTTCTCAATTTACAAGCTGGCCTACCAAGTATTGATGATTATGATAATCAAAAAGTTCAACAGCGGTACGGTGGGGATATTGCCTTTCAATTAAAGAAGAATAAATTAGAATTAAATGGCTCCGCCAACTATTTGAGAAATGATAATGCCGGCTTTCGTGAAGGAGATGTAAATACCATTATTGGGGATCGTCAGACATTTTTTCCCTCAAGCGGAGAACGTAGTTTTGATAAATATAATTATGGTTTAAGGCTAAATGGTTCATATGAAATTTCAGAAAGCCAAAATCTCAATATTGGTTTGCTGGCGTCAAGAAAGTATCAGGATCGTGTGGCAGATATTTATTATCATAATAAGACAGTTAAACCTTCCACGGGTGAGGAGTTATTCAGGACAAATTATTTCAATCCTAATCTCCAAAATAAACAAGGAGAGTTCTATTTATTGGATTTCAATTATCAATTAAAAATCAATAAAACAAATTCCTTACAATTTGGTGCCATATATGAGTTTGCGAACATCTATGGATCAACAAAAAACAGCAATATTGAAAATAATATTGATACTATTCAGTTTACTCACAATACCTATCAGAATCCATTACATGGATTAAGGCTTTCTCTACAACACACTTTTAAGTTAAACAATGCTGAATTGACAAGTGGTTATCAATTTAGAAATGACAGTCAGAAGGGAAATTTTGAATATTATTCAACCGAAAATGGTAAAGAACATTTAGAATTAATTCCAGAATTTACTGGGAAAATGAATGCAACCAATAAAATACATGCATTTTTTTCTCAATATGACAGAAAAGTTAACAACACCCAATTTTCGATTGGATTAAGGTATGAGTACTATCAAAGGGACCTGTTATTATTAAATACGGATAAGGAATATCCATACACATTACATCAGCTCTATCCAACCTTTAATTTAATGCATGATCTAGGTGGAGGTTGGTCTTGGAAAATTGCTGCAGCAAGACGAGTTCAGCGCAACAATAATTTTGAATTAAATCCAATTCCAGAACGCGAACATTCGGAAACCCTTGAACAAGGAGATCCTGAGCTTTTACCCGAATTAACTACGAATGCTGAAACTGGAATAATCAAGAAGTTAAGCACGGGAAGTCTATTTATTAATGCCTATTATCAACATACTAAAAACCCAATTCAACGTGTAAATTCTGTTTATGCAGATACTATTTTACACCGAGTCTTTACCAATGCAGATTATGCTTCAAGATATGGAATGGAATTAGGCGGAGAAGGAAAAATACTGTCATGGTTAAAAGTAAATGCTGGTTTGAATTTATATAATTATAAAATTTCTGGGCAAGTATTGGACTATTCAGAGCGTAGATCCAATCAAGATTGGGTTTATTCTCTAAATGCGGGATTACAGGCAAATTTCCCGAAAAATTGGAGTACGGGCTTACAGGTTAATTATTTATCGGAACGTCCTACAGTTCAAGGTTGGGATTCAAGATTTTTAACCCCACATTTTAATTTAAGTAAAGGATTTATGCAAGGTGCAATCACCGCACAATTACAATGGCAGTTTATCGAATTGGGGAATTGGGGTGTCAATGAGCAGCGTATTACAACACAAGCCAAGGATTTTTATACCACCACAAATTATATTTACGAGAAAAACGTGTTATTACTTAACTTGAATTTCAATCTTCATAAATTAAATCAAATATTAAAACTACCTAAGAGTGAATTTGGGGAAAAAGAGTTTTAACTTCCATGTTTTTAAATTCTGAAGGTGTTAAGCTAGTATAACGTTTAAAATATTTGGAGAAATTAGACTTATCAGAAAATCCTAGGTCAAAAGCAATTTCTGAGATGCTGTTTGTTGTATAGATCAATAATCGTTTAGCTTCTTTTATTATATGGGCTGCCAATATTTCCGAAGCCGTTAATTTAACACATTTCTTACAAGCGGCATTCAAATTTTGAGGACTGGTATTTAATAAGGAAGCATAATGTGCAACATGGTTAATTACCTTTGCATCATTATTCAATAATTCACAGAAACTAAGGTATAAATGGTTTTGCTTGGCGATAGATGGCTTCAACTTAGGCGTAAAGGATAATGCCTTAGCTAATATGGATTTAAATAATCCTTCTTGAGAAATTTTATTCTCATCGTTTGCCAATACTTCCAATATTTTATCAATTCCGGCTAAATCATTTAAATAAATAGTATCATAATTTATAATTTCCTCTACTAATCTGCTGATTTCAAAATCTAAAGATTGCTCAACAAAGAGTTTTTTAAGTAATACGACATGACCTTTGACGGGATTTTTCAAATCCCAATGATGTACATTGTCTTTTCTAATTATTAAGATACAAGGTGAATTTACAGTAGCTTCTCTCCCATCAATTACATGTTTGCCTGAAGCTTCATACAAAAAAACTAATTCTAAATACCCGTTGTGCTTATGAGGATTGGTTTTATTTTTATTTTGATCAAAAACAGCAACTTTTATTAATTTTTGTGATTCCAGTTTGTCTTTGATTTCAATTGTCTTGCTGTTCAATTTCTTCATTCTACTACATTTTCAACAATAATGTTTTTTCTTTTAGCTATTTAAGAAGAATTTTTCTTTATAGAATTTATACCTTTTTAGTCATAATATTTGAATAAAGGGTTAAATTTATCGATTAATATAAGCTTAGTTTCTGTTAATAAAAATTAAGTTCAAAAATTTGTAAATTCCTAATATTACTTCCTATTAGATTAGTCCAATATTAAATTCTTTTATGCGCAAATCGATTTTCACTTTAATTTTAGCATTATTTTTAAATAATACATTCGGTCAAGAGATCAAGAAAGAAACTGAAGAGCCAAAGATGGCTTGGTTTGATGATGCTAAACTAGGAATATTCATACACTGGGGCATTTATTCAGTGGACGGTATTTCCGAATCATGGGCCTTTTTCAACAATTATTTAAGTCATGAAAACTATATGAAGCAACTGCAGGGTTTTAATGCAAGTGCTTATAATCCTAAGGAATGGGTTGAATTAATCAAAGATTCGGGAGCAAAATATTCAGTAATTACAACGAAACATCATGATGGAGTTTCGCTTTGGGATAGCAAGATGGACCAGGCAACAACGACTTCAAAAGATGCTGCTGCAAAAAAGGATGTGCTTACTCCATTTGTTAAAGAGCTTAAAGAGTCTGGCTTAAAAACAGGGTTATACTTTTCTTTACCAGACTGGAGCCATCCCAATTATGATGTCATTACAAGAACACAGAAAAGATATGACATTAAGCAAGAGGCAAACCGTTGGGCTAAATTTCAAAATTACTATCAAGGTCAGTTAAAGGAATTATCCCAAGCTTATAAGCCGGATTTAATTTGGTTTGATGGAGATTGGGAACATTCATCAGAAGAATGGAAAGCACAAGAAACCCTTAATTTATTAAGAAGCTATAATAAGGACATTATTATCAATTCAAGATTAAACAATCACGGTGACTATGCTACCCCTGAGCAAGGGATTCCGGTTGGAAAACCACAGCACCGCTATTGGGAGCTCTGTTATACCATGAATGACTCATGGGGTTATCAGCACTTCGACCGCCATTATAAGACTCCCAATATGATTGTCAGAACTTTAATTGAAACCATATCAATGGGTGGCAATCTATTACTTGATATTGGGCCAAAAGCTGATGGTACAATTCCGGAGGAACAAGTGGCAATCCTTAAGGAATTGGGAAGATGGACAAAGAAATATTCAGAAGCAATTTATGGTACACGTGCAGGTTTAGCACAAGTTTTCCTGAATGAAAAAAACAGCTTTTCAAAAGATGGTAAAACTATTTTTATCTATTTAGATCAGGTAAAGGATTTTGTAAAGATCTCAGGATTAGAAACTAAACCTACTGAAGTCAAGATGTTGGGAACTAATGCGAATGTACCATTTACACATACCAATTTGGACTTGGAACTGCACATTCCTGTTGAAGAATTTGATCCTACGGCTTCCGTAGTTGCTGTAAGGTTTAGCGAAAAGCCAAAAATTTCTGAAATCATCATTCCTGAAGCAGCAAATCTTGAGAAAATAATAGCGGATTCTGATTCAAAAAAAGCTATAAGAAATATTATAAAGTTCACTTCGGAAGGGCAGAACATGTTTAAGGGTCTAATGAATGAGGATGGAAGTAAATTAAGTCCGACTCTTACTTTCAAATCAAATGAAGTTGAGACCTGGGTTAAGAAACATGCTGAATTATTACAAGATGCTGCTAAAGGAATTCCAGCTAATCACTTTAATGGAAGAACGGCTTTATCAGCGGATAAACAAACTCTTTACCTATTCGTAGAAGGGAAACCTACTGGACCTGTTGCTATTAAAGGTCTTAAGAACAGCATTGCCAGAATTCGAATTGTCGGGGAAGGATCTATGATAGGTCATGAAATTTATAATAAACTCTATTGGAGTGCCACTCCTGGTATAGTTTATATCGATATTCCAAAAGATAGACTTGATAAAAACAGTACAGTAATAGCAGTTTTGCTAGATAAACCAATTGAATTGTTTTCGGAAGAAGTCGGAGCAATTGAAAGTAATTTATAGAGTAAGTTTTGGTGAAGAAATGGTTTCTATCACAAGTTGTCTTTCAAAAGATAAATCCCAGGCGTCGAGTATGGCTTTAAGGGAGTTGACTACAGGGTAAGAAATGGTTTCCATGCCTTACGGCATGGAATGACAAGCTCGTCCTGAGGGGAGGAAGGCTTCAAACGGCAAAGAGCGTTCGGTAAACCGAACGCTCTTTACCGTTTGAAGCCCTCACATCTCTGTTGCTTTAGGTTGCCTCAATAATCTTCACGATTTCGATAAATCCTCTATTTTTAGCGTGTTGTAAAGGTGATATTCCATCTTTATCGGGAATATCCATTTTTGAACCTGCATCTTTCAGGATTTGAACTATCTCTTGATATTTTTTTGTACCGTCTCCTA